>NZ_JBIAJH010000016.1:0-175519 GCF_042871845.1 Streptomyces sp. NPDC005533
ATCGGCGGCGCCACTTTCCCACCGTTTCACGCGTCGTCCCCATCCGATCTGCGACCGCGGCGGTGGAAACGGGGAATCCGTCCTCACTCAACGCTTCACACGCAAGGACCAGGCGGGCCCGAAAGGCCATGTCCTGGGCCCCCTTCCGCCGCCGCACCCACCGCTCCAACTCGCCGCGTTCAGCATCAGTCAGGTTCAGCGGCGCAAGCTTCGGACCAGGACGAGTCATACAGGAACTGTAAGCCAACCACTGACTCAGCACACTAGGCCGTGTCTTTCGGATCAGGGTGCCCGCCATGATCCGAAAGACACGGCCTAGGGCGTGGGCGGCGCGGCGAGCCCAGACGGGCGCGGGGGCGGGGGCGGGGAGGGGCGCGGTGGCTGTCGTCATGACGGACATGCTGGCTCCGGACCCGGCGGCCGCACATCCTCCGCCACGGCGGGCCGCCTCCCCCGGCGGAGGGAGGGTGCGCCCCCTCGGGGAGGACCCGGCGCCGGGCAGGATCCCGAAGAGGCGGCCTAGGACGGCGCCTTCACGGTGTCCGGGGTTTCCAGGGATTCCAGGGCTTCCAGGTCGTCCCGGGACAGCCGCAGCGCACCCGCGGCGATGTTCTGCGCGAGGTGAGCCGGGTTGGACGTGCCAGGGATCGCCAGGACGTTCGGCGCGCGGTGGAGGGTCCAGGCCAGAAGGACCTGCGCGGGTGTCGCACCGTGCGCGCGGGCGACCCTGCGGAGCGCGTCGTGGTGGGAGCCGGCCGCCGGCGCCTCGCGCCGGCGGCCCGAGATCGCGAAGAACGGCACGAAGGCGATGCCCTGCCGCAGGCAGTCGTCGATCAGTCCGGTGTCGTCCGCGCGCCGCTCTTCCAGACCGTACGGGTTCTGCACGCAGACCACGGGCGCGATCGTCAGGGCCTCGGCGAGCTGTTCGGGGGTGACGCAGGACAGCCCCAGGTGCCGGATCAGCCCGGCCTTCCGCAGCTCGGCCAGCGCACCGAAGTGGTCCGCGACCGACACGATCCCGTTCACCCGCAGGTTGACGACGTCGAGGTGGTCCCGGCCGAGCTGACGCAGGTTCTCCTCGACCTGCCCGCGCAGCTGCTCGGGCCCGGCCATCCCCAGCCATTCGCCCGACGGGTCCCGCCACGGCCCGACCTTGGTGGCGATGACCGGACCGTCGGAGTACGGCGCCAACGCGCTGTTGATCAGCTCGTTCGCGGAACGCAGCGGCGAGAAGTAGAACGAGGCGGTGTCGATGTGGTTCACCCCGGACTCGACCGCGTTCCGCAGGATCCGCACGGCGACCTCCCGGTCGATCGCGGCGCCGTCGGAGTTGCCGCCCATCCCGTTTCCGGTCAGCCGCAGCGCCCCGAACCCGAGGCGGTTCACTTCCAGATCGCCGAGCCGCCACGTGCCCGCCGCCGCCGCTGAGACCGTCACCGATTCCACCCTGACCCGCTCCCCTGTTCGTCCTGCCTCCGGCGCCCGGCGGCCGTCGGCCCCCGGTTGCGCTTGAGGAGTATGGGGCGGTGATCACCAGGGCGAGAAGGCGTACGAGGTGGGCGAAAAGTCACACCTCGGACGGGAACCCGGCGCCTGCGCACGGCGGTTGGATCCGGTGTACGGACACGGCCTAGCTCTCCCTGCGCGGGACCACCGGCCACGCCCGCTCGACTGTCGCCTCGGGGTCCGAGGTGCGCCGGAGATAGCTCTGGAGCGACTCGGCCTGCTGGGCGGCCGCGCGGATCTGGAGGTCGTGGAGGTCCGCCAGCCCGATCGTGCCTATGGAGGCGTGCCTCGCGCCCACCCGGCGGGCCGCGCGCGCCGCCGCGAGGGCGTCGGCGGCCGCGTTGTGCGCGTCGTCGAGGGTCACTCCGTAGTGCTCGCAGAGGGCCTGCAGCGTCCGCCTGCCCTTCCGGTAGCGGTCCGCGTGCTTGTCGAGGACCAAGGGGTCGATGACGGGCGCGGGCCTGCCCCGCAGCCGGTCGGCCAGCGAAGCGATCCCGTGCCGGCGGCACTCCCGGTCGAGCAGCGACAGGTCGTAGCGTGCGTTCATCACCACCAGCGGGGTGCCGGAGCTCAGCCCGTCGGCGAGCGTCTGGGTGATCTCCGCGATCGCCGGGGCGGCCGGCACGCCCTCGGTGCGGGCGTGCTCGGTGGAGATGCCGTGGATCGCCGCCGCCTGCTCCGGGATGGCGACACCGGGATCGAGCAGCCAGGTGCTGGTCCGCGCGACCCGGCCGTCGGGCTCCATGGCCACGACGGCGGCGGTGACGATGCGGTCGGACTCGATGTCGGTCCCGGTCGTCTCCAGGTCGAAGGCCACCATCGGCCCGCTGATCCAGCTCATCGCAGGGACCCCCGCGATTCCCCCGGCTCCCCCGGTCCCGCGCAGGTCCGTTCCGGATCCCCCATGCCGTGCCCCTCCCCCGTACACCTTCGGTCAACGGCTTTCAGCCTGCCACGGGGCACTGACAAGCCCGACGACACCCCCCTCGGGCGGGGGTCACGACACGGGGCGGGAGTCCTCCCACATCGACTCGAACTCCTCCCGGTACGTCGTGAACAGCCCGTGGTCCGCGTCCTTCGGGACGCCGCGGCCGCCGCCCCGCAGGACCAGGACGGGCGATTCCATCCCGCGGGCCCGCCGCAGGTACGACTGGACGACGGCGATGCCCGAGGAGTTCCCCTCCACCAGGTAGGCGGTGAAGCGGGGGGTCTCGTCGAAGACGTGGATCTCGAAGCGCGAGGGGTCCCGCAGGCCCGCCCGGACCCGGCGGACGTGCAGGATGTTCATCTCCACCGAGCGGCTCAGCTCGCCCTTGCGCAGCCCCAGCTCCCGCTCGCGCCGCTTGACCGCGCTGCTCGCCGGGTTCAGGAACAGCAGCCGTACCCGGCAGCCGGCCTCCGTGAGCCGGACGAGTCTTCGGCCCGAGAAGTTCTGGACCAGCAGGTTGAGCCCTATGCCGATGGCGTCGAGCCGTCGCGCGCCGCCGAAGAGGTCCTCCGCGGGGAGCTGCCGCTGCAGGCGCACCCGGTCCGGGTGGACCGAGATGACGTCCGCGTAGCGGTCGCCCACCAGGTCCTCGACGGCGTCGATGGGCAGCCGGTCCGCGGAGGGGCTGCCGGCGCTGGCCCCGAGGACCTCCAGCAGGCGCGCCGAGGCCCGTTCCGCCTGCTCCAGTACGGGCCGTGACAGCGCCCGGTTGCGGGAGACGACGTTGCGGGTGACCTCCAGCTCGTCCAAGGCCAGCTCGATCTCGCGCCGGTCGTCGAAGTACGGCTCGAAGCACGGCCAGTGCTGGACCATCAGCTCCCGCAGCTGGGGCAGCGTCAGGAAGCTCAGCACGTTGTCGTCGGCCGAGTCGAGCAGGTAGCCCTTGCGCCGGCTGACCTCGCGGACGGCCACGGCCCGCTGCACCCACTCCTGCCCGGCGGGGCCGGCCGCCGCGACCACCCAGTCGTCCCCGCCGTGCACCGGCTCGTAGATCGGCCGGAGCACCGCCCCGACCACCGAGCGCAGCCGCTGTTCGATGAGATTCAGCCAGATGTACGCGCGGCCGGCGCGCTGCGCCCGGGTGCGGACCTCGCCCCAGGCCTCCGCGCTCCAGTCGAGCTCGGCGCCGGCGGATCCAGGACCCCCGGCGCTCCCGGCCTCCGCCGGTCCGCCCGCCAGGGAGACCGCTCCGGCCGCGATCCCCGTCGGTGCCCCACCGGGGCCACCTCCTGGGGCGTCCGCCGGGCCACCCTCGTGACTGCTGTCACCAGGGGGCAGCTCCAGACCTCCCGAGCTCACCCGTGCACCGCCTTCTGCGTCTGGACGCCCGTCTCCAGTGATCACGGAAGGGTACTCCGCGCGCGCGGCCCGGTGCAGCCCGATGGTCCCCCCACCGGTCGCCCGTTGACGCATTATCGGATGCGCAGACAGTCCGCTGAGCCGCCTATCAGCTCTGCGGGTCACCCGGTAGGACCCCTCCCAAGTCCGCGCGTGGACGCCGTCTTTCGGGGAAGATCGGAACAGTGACGTGGTCCACGCCGGATCAGCCGGGACATCCGACAACGCGGGAAGAGTCGTTATCTATGCAGGTCTGGCCGGGACAGGCGTATCCGCTCGGCGCCACTTACGACGGCGCCGGCACCAATTTCGCGGTCTACTCCGAGGCCGCCCGACGCATCGAGCTGTGCCTTCTCCACGACGACGGTTCGGAGTCCGCCGTGGAACTGCGCGAGACGGACGCCTTCGTCCGCCACGCGTACCTGCCCGGGGTCATGCCCGGTCAGCGCTACGGTTTCCGCGTCCACGGCCCGTACGAGCCCGAGCGCGGGCGGCGCTGCAACGCGGCGAAGCTGCTGCTGGACCCGTACGCGCGGGCCATCAGCGGCCAGGTGACGTGGGGCGAGGCGGTGTACGGCTACCACTTCGGCCGGCCCGACTCGCGCAACGACCTGGACTCCGCCCCGCACACCATGAGCTCGGTCGTGGTGAACCCGTACTTCGACTGGGCCAACGACCGGCCGCCGCGCCACGAGTACCACCACACCGTGCTGTACGAGGCGCACGTCAAGGGCCTGACGATGCGCCATCCGGACCTGCCCGAGGAGCTGCGCGGCACGTACGGGGCGCTCGCGCACCCGGCGGTCATCGGGCACCTCGCCAAGCTGGGCGTGACGGCGCTGGAGCTGATGCCGGTGCACCAGTTCGTCAACGACCACCGGCTGGTCAACGACGGGCTGAGCAACTACTGGGGCTACAACACGATCGGTTTCTTCGCCCCGCACAACGGCTACGCCTCGGGTGACCGCGGCCAGCAGGTGCTGGAGTTCAAGTCGGCGGTCCGGGCCCTGCACGAGGCGGGGATCGAGGTGATCCTCGACGTGGTCTACAACCACACGGCCGAGGGCAACCACCTGGGTCCGACGCTGTCCTTCCGGGGGCTCGACAACGCCTCGTACTACCGGCTGGCGGACGATCCGCGGCACTACACGGACACCACCGGCACGGGCAACTCGCTGCTGATGCGGTCCCCGCACGTGCTCCAGCTGATCATGGACTCGCTGCGCTACTGGGTCACCGAGATGCACGTGGACGGCTTCCGCTTCGACCTGGCGGCGACACTGGCCCGCCAGTTCCACGAGGTGGACCGGCTGTCCTCGTTCTTCGACCTGGTCCAGCAGGACCCGGTGGTCAGTCAGGTGAAGCTGATCGCGGAGCCCTGGGACCTGGGCGAGGGCGGCTACCAGGTGGGCAACTTCCCACCGCTGTGGACCGAGTGGAACGGCAAGTACCGGGACACCGTACGGGACCTCTGGCGCGGGCAGCCCCGCACGCTCGCGGAGTTCGCCGGGCGGCTGACCGGCTCCTCGGACCTGTACCAGGACGACGGGCGGCGTCCGCTGGCGTCGATCAACTTCACCACCTGCCACGACGGTTTCACCCTGAACGACCTGGTCTCGTACAACGAGAAGCACAACGAGGCCAACCGGGAGGGCAATCGGGACGGCGAGACCCACAACCGGTCGTGGAACTGCGGGGTCGAGGGGCCGACGGAGGATCCGGAGGTGCTGGAGCTGCGCGAGCGCCAGATGCGCAACTTCACGGCGACCCTGATGCTGTCCCAGGGGGTGCCCATGCTCAGCCACGGCGACGAGTTCGGCCGCAGCCAGGGCGGCAACAACAACGCGTACTGCCAGGACAACGAGCTGTCGTGGGTGCGCTGGCCGGAGCCGGGCAAACCGCCGCCGTCGCTGCTGGAGTTCACCCGGCGGATGGTGTGGCTGCGCCGGGACCACCCGGTCTTCCGGCGCCGCCGCTTCTTCCACGGTCGGCCGGTGGAGGGGACGCACGACGAGCTCTCCGACATCGCCTGGTTCACCCCGCACGGCGAGGTGATGCGGGCGCGCGACTGGCAGTCCCAGCACGCGCGGGCGCTGACCGTCTTCCTCAACGGGGAGGCGATCTCCGAGCCGGGTACCCGCGGGGAGCGGATCACCGACGACTCGTTCCTGCTGATGTTCAACTCCGGCCCGGAGCCGCAGGACTTCACGATTCCGGCGGGGCACGGCGCGCAGTGGCACCTGGTGGTGGACACGGCGCGGGCGGACGTGCTGCCACCCGGTGCCGGGCCGCAGTACGCGGCCGGCGACCGGGTGGCGCTGACGGGGCGGTCCCTGGTGGTGCTTCAGCGCCCGGCGTAGGCGGCGCCGTTCTCGCCGGCCACCGGCGAGGCGGTGCGCGGTCCGGGGACGAAGGCGGCGGTGTGCGTACGGGCGGCGGGCACCCGGGTGACGAGGGCGAGGGCCAGGCAGAGCGCGGCGGACCCGACGGCGACGGCGAAGGCCCCGGCGGGGCCGTACCGCTCGGCGAGGCGCCCGCAGACGACGAGCGCGGTGGCCTGCCCGGCCACCAGGCAGCTGGCGGCGAAGGCCATGGACGTGGAGAGGCGGGCCGGTTCCACGGCCCGCTCGGTGAGGGCGAAGGCGGTGATCAGGTGGGGCGCGTAGGCCGCCCCGAGGACGGTGACGACGGCGTACAGGGGCAACAGGCTGTCGGTGACCAGCAGCGGCGCCGAGAGCACCAGGGCCGCTCCGGTCGCCACCCGCCAGCGCAGCCGCAGTCCGAAGCGGGCGGGCAGCGCGCCGAGCGAGAGGCCGACGGCGGCGCTGACGACGCCCATCGCGGAGTAGACGACGGCGGCCTGGTCGGGGACGCCCAGCCGGATGGTCAGTGCGGTGATGCCGGCCTGGCAGGCGCCGAACATCGCGCCCTGGAGGGCGAGGGAGCCGCGTACGGCGTAGACCACGCCGGGCGGCCGGACCCGGTGTCCGGTACCGCGTCCGCGTGCGGGAGCCCCGGCCGTGACGGCGGCCGTCGGGTGCAGGGCGTAGACGGTGCCGAAGACGGCGACGAGGCCCGCCGCGCCGCCGAGGGCGACCGCCGGGTGCGCGAGGAGCGCGGCCATGCCGACCAGGGCGGGTCCGAAGACGAAGGAGACCTCGTCCAGGGTGCCTTCGAGCGCGTGGACGGCGCCCACGACGCTCTCGTCGGCGCCGGCCCGGTGGGCCAGGGCCACGGAGCGGGTCCGGGCGAGCGGGCCGATCAGTGGTACGGAGGCGCCGGTGAGTGCGCCGATCGCGGCGAGCGGCACGGTGGCCAGGTGGGTGAGGGCGCCCGCGACCAGGGCGGCGGTGGCCACCGCGTTGACGGCGGCGGCGGTCAGGACGACGGGCCGCTGCCCGTGCCGGTCGGCGAGCCAGCCGAGGACGGGTCCGCAGAGGACCTGGCCGAGGGAGAGGGCGCCTCCGACCACCCCGGCGGTGGCGAGGGAGCCGCTGGTCTGGGCGACCAGCAGGAAGCTGCCGAACTGGGACATCGCGACGGGCAGTCGGGCGAGGAAAGAGACGAGCGGGAGTAGGGGCCCGGTCAGGGCGATGACTTTTCGATAGGTGTTGACGGTTCCAACCACTTGATCGACATTAACCCGGCGCAGTCACTCGGATGCATTGGGTCATGGCACGGAATCCGGCAGGTTGGGTACGTACGTTCTCATGAGCCTGCCGAAACCGGTCACTGAATCGGAATCCGATGTTCCGACCCCTGTCACTCCGGCGTCGACCTACCGTCTCCAGCTGCGTCCGGAGTTCCCCTTCGCGGCGGCCGAGGCAGCCGTACCGTACCTCGCCTCGCTCGGCGTGTCGCACCTGCACCTCTCCCCCGTACTGGAGGCGGTGCCCGGCTCTACGCACGGGTACGACGTCACCGACCACTCCCGTGTACGGGCCGAGCTCGGCGGCGAGCCGGGCCTGCGCTCCCTGGCCCGGGCGGCCCGGGCGCACGGGCTCGGCCTGGTCCTCGACATCGTGCCCAACCACATGGCGGTGCCGACGCCGCTGCGACTGAACCAGCCCCTGTGGGAGGTGCTGCGGGACGGGCCGGACTCGCCGTACGCCCGCTGGTTCGACATCGACTGGGAGGCCGGGGGCGGGCAGGTGCTGCTGCCGGTGCTGGCCGAGCCGGCGGAGTCCTGCGAGCTGACGGCCGACGGCGGCGTACTGCGCTACGGCGAGCAGGAGTTCCCCCTGCGGGCCGGCACCGAGAAGCTGGCGCTGCCCGAGCTGCTCGCCGCGCAGTGGTACCGGCCCGCCTGGTGGCGGGAGGCCCGGACCTCCCTCAACTACCGCCGTTTCTTCACCATTTCGGATCTGATCGGGGTCCGCGTGGAGGACCCGGAGGTGTTCACCGCCACCCACGCGAAGGTGTTGGAGCTACTCCGGGACGGGGTCGCGCAGGGGCTGCGGATCGACCACGTGGACGGCCTGGCGGACCCGGAGGAGTACCTGCGGCGGCTGCGCGCGGCGGCCGGGGACGGCTGCTGGGTGGTCGTCGAGAAGATCCTCGCCCGCGACGAGCGGCTGTCACCCGCATGGCCGGTGGCGGGCACCACGGGGTACGACGCGCTGCACCGGGTGGACGGGGTGTTCACCGACCCGGCGGGGGCCGCGGAGCTGGCGGACCGGTACGTGCGCTCCACCGGGCTGCCGCCGTGGCCGGAGGCGGCGCGGGCGTGCGCACGGGAGGTGCTGACGGGGGACCTGGCCGCCGAACTGGGGGCGCTGGAGCGCCGCTCCGGTCCGGAACTGGCCGCCGCGGTGCGTGAGTTGCTGATCGCCTTTCCCGTCTACCGGCCCTATCCCGGCGATGCGGAGCTGCCGTCGCAGGCGCTGGAGCAGGCGGCCGCGGTGGCCGGTCCGGGCGCGGTGGCCGGCGTACGGGAACTGCTGCTGCGGGATGCGGCCTTCGCGGCCCGCTTCGCGCAGACCTCGGCGGCGCTGCGCGCCAAGTCCCTGGAGGACCGGGCCTTCTACCGGTACGCGGCCCTGCTGTCGGCGACCGAGGTCGGCGGGGAGCCGGGCGAACCGCCGGTTTCGGCCTCGGAGTTCCACGCCTACTGCGCCGTCCAGGCCCGGGAGTGGCCCGCGGCCGGGACGGTGCTGTCCACGCACGACACCAAGCGCAGCGCGGACGTCCGGGCCCGGATCGCCGCCCTGTCGCAGGCACCGGAACTGATGGGCCGGCCCGACGGCGCCGACCCCCACCTGGCCTGGACGGCCCGGCAGACCGCCCTCGGGCTCGGCCCGGTCCCCGACGCCGTGCCCCGGCTGTCCGAGGCGCTGCTCAAGGCGGTCCGCGAGGCCGCCCTGCGCACCAGCTGGACGGAGCCGGACGAGGACTACGAGGCGGAGGTGCCGGAATACGTACGGGCCCCCCTCGACCTCCCCGTGGAGCTGGCGGAGGCGGCCCGCGCCAACGTCCTCGGCATGACGCTGCTGCACCTGGCGATGCCGGGGGTCCCGGAGGTCTACCAGGGCGCCGAGACCGAGTACCGGGCCCTCGTCGACCCCGACAACCGGCGCCCGGCCCGCTTCCCCCACCGGGAGCTGGCGCGGCTGGACGCGGGGGCCGCCGCACAGGGCCCGGCGGAGGAGAAGCTGGCCCTGACGGCCACCCTGCTGCGGCTGCGCCGGGACCGCCCGGAGCTCTTCCGGGGCTACGCCCCCGTGCCGGCGCAGGGCCCGGCGGCCGACCATCTGGTGGCGTTCACCCGGTCCCCCGACCTGCTGGTGGCGGCCACCCGGCTGTCCCACCGGCTGGCCGCGTCCGGCGGCTGGCGCGGCACCCGGCTGCCCCTGCCGCCCGGCGCGTGGACCCCCGTCCTCCCACCGCACCCCGACCCGGACTCCGCCGTCCCGCACAGTGGTTCGGTCGACCTGACCGATCTCCTGGCCGGCCGCCCGGTGGGGGTCTGGCTCCGCCGGTGATCCGCCGCGGCCGCCGGCCGGGGAGCCTCCGGGCGCCCCGCCACCCGACGCTCTCGGAGGCGTCGGCGAGGCCTTCCTGTCCCCGGCGGGCCGCGGCCTGCACCAGCAGTAGGCCCGGGTAGAGATTTCGGCCCCGCCGGCGTTTGAGGCGATCTTTCGGCCTCGCCGGCGGGTGCGGCCCGGTGGGGTGGCGGCCGAGGCCTCCGGCAGCGGCGCCGCGGCCGGGCCCCGCGCGGGTACGGGCCCAGCCCGGCGGGCATGGCATCACTTGTGACTCTCCTCCGTGACATGCGCTACCCCACTCCGCACGAACTCGGGCTGGCCGCCCGTGCCCTGGCGGACGAACACCCCGGCGAGGTCCGGCTCCGCCAGGCCGGTACCTCCCGGGCCGGGCAGCCGCTCTGGGTCCTGTCCGTGGCGGCCGTCGGCCCGAGCACCCGCACCCGCAACGTCCTCGTGGTCGCCGGGGCGCACGCCAACGAACCCGTGGGCGGTGCCACCGCCCTCTCGCTCGCCCGGCGGGTCCTGCACGAGCCCGCGCCGCGGGCCGGCTGCGACTGGCACTTCCTGCTCTGCGCCGACCCGGACGGCGCGGACCTGCACCGCACCCCGCGCCCGTACTCGCTCCTGGACTACCACCGGAGCTTCTTCCGGCCGCCCGGCCCCGAACAGCCCGAGTGGGCCCCGTCTTTACTGCCCCCGGACCGGCTGCCGCCCGAGACCCTGGCCCTGACCGCGCTCATCGACGAACTGCGGCCCGTGCTCCAGGTCTCGCTGCACGCCACCGATCTCGGTGGCTCCTGGGTCCAGCTCACCCGGGACATACCCGGCCTCGCCGAGCCGTTCGCCAAATCGGCGGCCGAGCTGCACATCCCGGTGGAGAACGGGGCCTCGGACGCCGCCGGCTGGCCCTCGCCCGGACCCGGGATCTTCGTGATCCCGCAGCCGGGGAGCGAGGCCGCCGGGGCCTTCCACCCGGAGGACACACGGCTCAGCACCTGGTACCACGCCCACCGGTACGCCGGCACCACCGCGATCGTCGAAGTCCCCATGTGGGCCTCCGACCTGGTGGACGATCCGGCCCCGCACCCCGACCCGCGCGGCGCCCTGCGGATGCTCGCCGGGCGGCTCACGGCAGACGCCGCGCTCGTCGCCGGGGTACGGGCCCGGATCCGCCCGGGCCCGCCGCTGTACGGCGACGGGGCCACGGCCGCGCTGCTGCGCGCCGTGGACTGGACGCTCGCGCTGATCCCCCGGATCTCCGACGAGTGGACGGGCGACGGGGCTCCCACGGAGGCCACCGCGGCGTACATCGCCAGCATCGACGCCTTCGGGCGCAGGCTGTCGCTGCGCGCCGCCGCGATGCTGCTGCGGGTGCTGCGCGCGCAGGGGCATCCGGCGGCGCCGGGCCTGGACCGGCTGGTCACCGGGTGGTGCGAGGACTTCGCGGCCCGCTTCGGGGCCCGCTGGGTCCCGGTGGCCACCCAGGTGGAACACCAGTCCCGGACCGTCCTGGCCACGTACGAGCGCCTCCTGGCGGCGGGCCGGGACCGTTAGGCGGCGGGCTCCACGGGCTGCACGGACAGGGCGTACCGGCGCTTCGGGGAGCCGACGGCGCCGAGCCTGTCGTAGAAGCGGATCGCGCCCTCGTTCCAGTCGGGGGTCTGCCACTGGACCTGGTCGAGGCCGAGCTCGCGGGCCAGGTCCCGCACCCCGTCCACCAGGGCGGCGCCGAGGCCGTGGCCGCGGGCCTCCTGCGCGAGGTAGAGGCAGTCCATGTGCAGGTAGTGCCGGGCGTCCCAGAAGGCGAACTCGGCCGAACAGGCGGCGTATCCGGCGACCGCGCCGTCCGGGGTCTCGGCGAGCAGCACCCACAGCCGGGCGTCTTCGGCGAACAGCTGCGGGCCGAGCCGCTCGGCGAGGCCCGGCGGCCGCGGCGCGGACTTCTCGTACGCGATGTGCTCGTGCACGAGCTCGGTCAGACGGGGGAGGTCCCCGACGCGTGCACGGCGGATGACAGACGTGTGTTCCATGCCCGTCATCCTGCGCGGTGGCCGCCACTGGCGGACGGCCGGGTCCCGGTGGACGGCCGGGTCCCGGTGGACGGCCGGGTCCCGGTGGACGGGCCCTCACTGCACCCGCCGGGGTGGACGCGGGCCCCGAAACCGGGCCCGATCTCAGCCCGCCCAGAGCCGGAAGGTCATCTTCCCGAAGCTGACCTGGTCCCCGGCGCGGACCACCGCGGAGCCGGTCACCCGGTGCCCGTTGACCGAGGTCCCGTTGGTGGACCCGAGGTCCTTGAGCACCCACAGCCCGTCGCGCAGGCTCAGTTCCGCGTGCGCCCGCGACACGGTCTCGTGGCTGAGCCGCAGTCCGTTGCCCGGGTCGCGGCCGATCCGCAGGACCGCCGCGCTCGGATGCGGCAGCAGCAGCTTGGGCAGCTTCTCGGCGGCCCAGGCCTGCCGGACGCCGACGGACACCGCGGAGACCCGGCCGACCCAGCCGAACAGCCGACGCGTCCACGGGCTTTCGGCGGCCTCCCTTGCCTGGAGGTCGGCCGTGAGGACGGCGAGGTCCTCGGAGCGGCGGGCGACCAGGGCGAGTTCCATCCGGCGCAGGAAGGTGTCGTGGGACAGCTTGCCGAGGGCGGCGCCCTCTCTGAGCTGGCCCAGCGCCCGGTCGCGCTCGGCGTCGGACAGCCGCGGCGCGGGGAAGGCGGGGAACTCGAAACTCGACGTCACAGGGTGATTGTCGGCCCGTCGGGGCCGGAGTGTCCAGAACTCCCCCGCCACGCCCGGAATGATGGGCAGGATACGCATGCCGGCCACCACCGCTGACGAGGGGACCGTCCGTTGCACTTCGAGGTGTGGGCACCGCTGACAGGTCATGTCGCCATGCGACTCGACGAGGCCACGTACGCGATGGAGCGCGATCCCGAACGGTCCGGCTGGTGGACCGTGCAGGCACCGGCCGACGAGGGCAGCCGGTACGGGTTCCTGCTGGACGACGACCCGGTCCCGCGGCCCGATCCGCGCGGCCGGCGGCTGCCGGACGGCCCCGACGGCCTGTCCGCGGTGGTCGACTTCGAGGCACTGGCCCGGGCCGGGGACCCGCCGGTCCCGCCGCCGCACACCCGGCTCCAGGACGCGGTCCTGTACGAGCTGCACATCGGCACCTTCACGCCCGAGGGCACCTTCGACGCGGCCGCCGCCCGCCTCGGGCACCTCACCGCCCTCGGCGTCACGCACGTGGAGCTGATGCCGGTGTGCCCCTTCCCCGGCCGGCACGGCTGGGGCTACGACGGGGTCGCGCCCTGGGCGGTGCACGAGCCGTACGGCGGCCCGGCCGGCCTGACCCGTTTCGTGGCGGCGGCCCACGCCGCCGGGCTGGGCGTGGTGCTGGACGTGGTCCACAACCACCTCGGCCCCTCCGGCAACCACCTGCCCGCCTTCGGCCCGTACTTCACCGACACCCACCACACGCCCTGGGGGGCGGCGGTGAACCTGGACGCGCCCGGCTCCGACGAGGTGCGCGCGTACCTCGTGGGCAGCGCGCTGGCCTGGCTGCGGGACTACGGGATCGACGGGCTGCGGCTGGACGCCGTGCACGCGCTGGCCGACGGGCGGGCACTTACCTTCCTGGAGGAGCTCTCCGCGGCCGTCGACGGGCTGGCCGCGGAGACGGGCCGGCCGCTGTTCCTGATCGCCGAATCCGACCAGTGCGACCCGCGCACCACCACCCCGCGCACGGCCGGCGGACTGGGCCTGCACGCCCAGTGGAACGACGACTTCCATCACGCCCTGCACTGTGCGCTGACCGGTGAATCCCACGCGTACTACGGGGACTTCGCCGAGGCGCCGCTCGCCGCCCTCGCCAAGACCCTGACCCGGGCCTTCTTCCACGACGGGACCTGGTCCTCCTTCCGCGGCCGCACCCACGGCCGCCCGGTGGACCGCCGCCGGACGCCCGCGCACCGCTTCCTCGGCTACACCCAGACCCACGACCAGATCGGCAACCGGGCGCTGGGCGACCGGCTCTCCGCGTCCCTCTCCCCCGGGCTGCTGGCGTGCGCCGCGGCGGTGGCGCTGACCGGCCCGTTCGTGCCGATGCTGTTCATGGGCGAGGAGTGGGGGGCGCGCACTCCCTGGCAGTACTTCACGGACCACCCCGATCCGGAGCTGGCCGAGGCCGTACGGACCGGCAGGCGACGGGAGTTCGCGGCGCACGGCTGGAAGGCGACGGAGATCCCCGACCCGCAGGACCCGGCGACCCGCGACCGCTCCTGCCTGGACTGGTCGGAGCCCGAACAGGCCGTCCACGCGCGCCTGCTGGAGTGGTACCGCACCCTGGTCGCGCTCCGTCGCGGCCACCCGGACCTGCGCGACCCGGACCTGGCGGCGGTACGGGTCGCCCACGACGAGGAGCGGCGCTGGCTCACCTTCCGGCGGGGTGACGTACGGGTGGCCGTGAACCTCTCACCGGAGCCGGTGACGATCGCGCTGGGCCGCAACGGGGTGCGGGTGCTGGCGGCCTGGGAGCCCCTCGAACACCCGGGCCCCGACGGCCGGATCCACGTCCCGGGCGAATCGGCGGTCGTGCTGGGTCCGTGAGGCCGCGGTCGCCGCGACCCGCCGCGACCCGCCGTGCGGGCTATTCGACGACGGCCAGCTCCCGCGGAGCGTTGTTGAGCCGTCGCCCGCCGTCCTCGGTGACGGTCACGATGTCCTCGATGCGGACGCCGAACCGGCCGGGCAGGTAGACGCCGGGCTCCACGGAGAAGCACATCCCGGGGACCAGGGGCTGTTCCTCGCCCTCGACCATGTACGGCGGTTCGTGGGTGGTGACGCCGATGCCGTGGCCGGTGCGGTGGATGAAGCGGTCCCCGTACCCGAACTCGGTGATCACCGCGCGGGCCGCCCGGTCCACCTCCTGGCAGGAGACCCCGGGGCGGACCGCCGCCACGCCCGCCTGCTGGGCCTCGCGCACGATGTCGTGGACGCGCTGCTCCTCGGCGGTGGGCTCGCCCACGTGCACGGTGCGGGAGATGTCGGAGCCGTAGCCGAACCGCAGGCCGCCGAAGTCGAGGACCACCATGTCGCCGCGGCGGATGACGCGGTCGCCGGCCTCGTGGTGCGGGTTGGCCCCGTTGGGTCCGGAGCCGACGACGGTGAAGTCGACCTGGGAGTGGCCGTGGGCGCGCAGCAGGGCGGCCAGGTCGGCGGCGACGTCCGTCTCCCGGCGGTCGGCGAAGGGCAGGTGGAGGATCTGCGCGTACGCGGCGTCGGCGGCGGCCCCCGCCGCGGCGAGGCGCTCCAGTTCCCTTTCGTCCTTCACGGCGCGCAGCATGGGCAGGCAGGCGGTGAGCGGCGCGTGGGAGGTCTTCGGCAACTCCCGCTGGAGGCCGAGGAGGTGCAGGGCCCAGGTGTTGTCGCTGACCCCGAACCGGCCGGCCGGATCCAGCAGCGGAGCGGTCACGGCGTATGGGTTCGTCCCGTCGGTCCAGTCCCGCAGGGTCAGCGCTGCGGCGCCCGCGGCCTTGGCCGCGTCGGGGGCCTCCAGGGCGGGGACGACCAGCACCGGGTCCTGTCCGGGGGCCAGCACGAGCAGGGTCAGCCGCTCGGTCTCGGCGGTGGGCCGGTAACCGGTGAGGTGCGTGAGGTCGGGCCCCGGGGCGATCAGCAGCCCGGCCAGTCCGACCTCGGCGGCGGTCCGCGCGGCGGCGGCCATCCGGGCGGCGTAGTCGTCGGCCGTGAAGGGTTCCGGGTCCTTGAATGCGGCGTCACGTGTCATACGGGTGATCCTGCCGTGAGCCGGGCGGCGAGGGCAGCGGCCGCGCCGGTCGGGGTGCCCGGCGTGAGGAGTTCCGTACGGTGCACCAGGCGCGGGCTGGACAGCGGTACGGCGACCCCCGCGCCGGCGGCCGCGGCGACCCGGCGCGGAAGCAGCGCGAGGCCGTGCCCGGCCGCGGCGAGGGCGCAGAGGGTGTGCAGGTCGGTGCCGTCGTAGCGGACGGCGGCGCGGGCGGCGGTGAGCGGCAGCCCCACGCCGGGGGCGTCGAGCCAGCGGGCGTCGGCGAGGTCGTCCAGCCGGACGGCGGCCCGCCCGGCGAAGGGGTGCCCGGCGGGTAGCAGCACGGCCAGCTCCTCCTCCGCCACGCCGGTCACGGTGAGGGGGGCCACGTCGGGCAGCCGCAGCGGGTCGCTGGGCGCGGCCGGGCCGTCGACGAGGCCGAGGTCGCAGCCCCCGGTGGCGACGGCCGCGGGCACCTCGGCCGGGGGCAGCACCCGCAGGGTCACCCCGGTGGCGGGCAGGGCCGCGAGCAGCCGGGGCCCGACGGCGAGCGGGGAGGCGGCGAGGGTGACCCGGCCGGGCGGGGCGGCGGTCAGCCGGAGCACGTCGGCGCGAGCGGCGTCGAGCCGCAGGAGCAGCGGCCCGGCGTGCTCCAGCAGCCGCGTCCCGGCCGCGGTCGGCGCGACGGGCCGGCGGGTGAGCAGCTCGGCCCGCAGGTCCCCTTCGAGTGCGGCGATGTGCTGGGAGACGGCGGACTGGGTGTAGCCGAGCTCGCGGGCGGCGGCGGAGAAGGAGGCGAGGCGGGCCACGGCGACGAAGGTGCGGAGCAGGTGCGGGTCCATGGTCATCAGGATCACTGATGGAGGATGCAGGAACCATCGTTGGCGCTGAACGGGGAGCCGGCCGCAGGATGATCCACATGACCACCGCACAGACCGCACGGACCACGCAGACTGCACAGACCACGCAGCCCCCACCGGTGGCGCGGATCGCGCTCGTCGGCGACCGCTCCCCGCACGTGAAGTCCCACACCCGGATCCCGCTCCTCCTGGACGCCCTGGCCTCCCGCGACGGGCTCGTCCTCGACGCCTGCTGGATCCCCACCGGCGACGCCGAGGCCGAGGCGGCCACCGGGACGCTGGCCCGCTTCGACGCCGTATGGGTGCTGCCCGGGAGCCCGTACGCGAGCGAGGCCGGGGCGCTGGCCGCGATCCGGGTGGCCCGCGAGGAGGGCATCCCCTTCCTCGGGACCTGCGGCGGCTTCCAGCACACCCTGCTGGAGTACGCCCGGACCGTCTGCGGGCTGACCTCCGTGGCGCACGCCGAGAACGACCCGGGGGCGGCGGACCCGCTGATCGCGCCGCTCGCCTGTTCGCTCGTCGGGCACGAGGGCCTCGTACGGGCCGAGCCCGGCTCGCTCGCCGAGGCCGCGCTGGGCGCGGAGCGGTCGATGGAGCGCTACCACTGCTCCTACGGACCCGCGCCCCGGCACCTGCCGACGCTCACCGCCCGCGGGCTGCGGCTGTCCGGGCACGACGAGGAGGGCCAGGCGCGCATCGCCGAGCTGCCCGGACACCCGTTCTTCCTGGCCACGCTGTTCCAGCCGGAGCTGCACGGGGACGGCTCGCGGCCGCACCCGATCGTCCGGGCCCTCGCCGCGGCGGCCGTCGCGCACGCCGCCGGCCGCCGGGACGGGGTCACGGCCCGGCTCGCCGCCACCCTGGGCGCCGGCCGCTCGGCGGGATAACGCGTCGCGGGACCACCCCGCAGATCGGCTATGCTGTGCATGCACGTCGAACGGGTGGTCCGCCGCCCTTCGTGGTGGGTGTAGCTCAGTTGGTAGAGCACCTGGTTGTGGTCCAGGTGGCCGCGGGTTCAAGTCCCGTCACTCACCCTGTTGGTCCCGTGAGGGGTACGAGGTTTCCTCGTACCCCTCACGGGCGTTTCACCTGCTCCGGCAGTGCCGAGACGTCCTGCGCCCGCACGGGGCCCACCGGCAGGCGAGCGGCGGGGGCTACGCGCGCAGGTAGGCCTCGACCTCGGTGACGAAGGCCACGGGGGTCTCGTGCGGCGGGTAGTGCCCGGCGCCGGGGAGGGTGCGGATGCGGCAGTTCGGGTACCAGACCTGCCAGGTGGCGCGCATCACGTCGACGGTGAGCGCGAGGTCGTACTCGCCGACCAGGACGAGCACCGGCACCGTGTTGCCCTTGACGGCGTCGGACAGGTCCAGGGACTGCCAGCTCGCGAGGTAGTCGGCGAAGGCCTCCGGACGGGAGACCTCCAGGGAGTGGGCGACCATCCGGTCGATCCAGCGCCGGCTCGCCCGGTTGCCGGTGACGAGGTCGAGGATGGCGCGCCGGTTCTCGGGGCTCTCCGCGGCGCCGAAGAAGAGGGTGCGGGTGGCGTCGTCCATCGCGTACGGCGCGGCCGGGACGGGGTTGATCCCGACGATCTTCTCGATCCGCTCGGGGGCGCGCACGAGGACCTCCTGGGCCGCCTTGCCGCCCATGGAGTGGCCGAGGAGGGAGAAGGTGTCCCAGCCGAGCTGGTCGGCGAGTTCGAGGACGTCGTCGGCGATCTCGCCGAGGGTGTGGCGGCCCGTCACGTCCCGGCGTTCGCCGTAGCCGCGGTAGTCGAGGAAGACGTACGAGAACCCCTCGGGGTCCAGGTGGTCGAGCACGGAGCCCCAGTTGGCCGAGGTGCCGAACCAGTCGTGCAGCACGATGACGCGAACGGGTCCGGTACCGATCCTGCGGTGGGCGATGGCCATGCGTTCTCCCTCGGTGACGGGGCGACGAAACGGACCCGTACGTTCTGCCCACCGGGTCTACGATCACACCGTGAAGCCGACCTCGCGCACGGTACGCATCGCCGTCACGGACTCCCGGCCCGGCGCCGGCCGCCCGCAGCACCCGCACCACCCGCACCACCCGGACGCGTACGAGGTCGTGGACCGGGACGAGATCGCGGAGGTGCTCGCCCTGTGGCCGCAGGGCCAAGCACACGACGACTTCGCGTGCATGTGCCACGGGGGCGGCGGGCTCTCGCTGTACGAGGCCGGCGGTGACCGCATCAGGTCCGCCGCGCCGGCCGGTCCGCTCCGGGCCCTGTTCGATCCGCTGGACCCCGCCGGGCTCCCTGCCCGGCACCGGGCCCGGTGGGCGGCCGCCGCCCCGGAAGGACTGCGGGAGTACGCCGCCGACCTGGCCCGCGGCGCGGCGCCCGGGCCTGCGCACGGGGCGGCGCCGGCCGTGGTGTTCGGCTGGCTGGGCGCCGTCCGGGAGGAGCCGCGCGACGCGGCGTGGCTCCTCGCGGAACGGGCCCCCGTCCGGCTGCTGGCCGGGAGGCCGACGGAGGAACTCGCCTGGGCGGTGCGGGAGACGGACCGCACCGGGCTGGAGGGCGCCGTGCGGTTCTTCGCGAGCGAGGAGTTCACCACCCGTCACCCGAAGCGCCGCCGCGTTCCGGACACCGCCCGCGACCTGCTGCTCCGGTACGCCCGCAGCCGCCGTCCCGAGGACCTCCCGGTCCTGGAACGGCGGCTGCTGCGCACGCCGGAGGACCGCGTCAGACGGTCTTGATCGCCGGGTCGGAGACGCCCGGGGCGCCCGTCTCCACGTGGCCCGCGAAGCGGCGCAGGAAGGTGGAGTCGGCGTCGGAGACGACGTTCACGTCGTACCAGCGGCCCGTGGCGGCGAGGTCCACCGTGTGGGCGACGGTCCCGCCGGCCGGAACCCGGACGACCTGCGGGGCGCCGCCATAGGTGTTGGTCACCGTCAGGTTGACGGCAGCCGTGCCGGAGTTGGTGAGCGTCAGGGCCAGGTTGCCGGTGCCGGCGACGTGGCGGGCCGTGGCCTCGGGGCCGGCCTTCTTCGCCGGGCCCTTCCAGGTGCGCAGGAAGCCGTTGGGGCCCCATACCGTCAGGTTGACCTGGTTGCCGGTGGAGCTGCTGGTGGACCAGGTGTCCGAGAGGGTCTTGCCCGCCTCGACCGTGTAGGGCCAGGGGCCGTCCGTCCGGTTGCCCGAGGTGCTGTGGAAGTGGGCGCCGAGGGTGGGGCCGGAGGAGAACGTGAGGGTGAACTTGCCCGTGGAGACGGTCCGGGAGCCGTCCACGTAGGGGCTGTAGCCCAGGGCGCGGGTCGGCTTGGAGCCGGCCTCCTGCCTGGGGAGGGTGCCCGTGGCCGGCGGGGTCGGGTGGTAGGACGGGTGGCGGTTCTTGTCCGGCGGGACGTAGCCGGCCGTGGAGGGCAGGGCGGCGGGCGCGGCGTCGGCGCGGGTAAAGTCGAAGGCCGAGGTCAGGTCGCCGCAGACGGCGCGGCGCCACGGGGAGACGTTGGGCTCCTGCACGCCGAAGCGCTTCTCCATGAAGCGGATCACGGAGGTGTGGTCGAAGGTCTCGGAGCAGACGTAGCCGCCCTTGCTCCACGGGGACACCACGATCATCGGCACGCGCGGGCCGAGGCCGTACGGTCCGGCCGCGTAGCCGCCGCCACCGGCGTACAGGTCCTTGGACACGTCGGCGGTGGACAGGCCCCAGGCCGAGGACGCGGGCGGGTACGGCGGGACGACGTGGTCGAAGAAGCCGTCGTTCTCGTCGTAGGTGATGAACAGGGCGGTCTTCGCCCACACCGCCGGGTTCGCCGTCAGTGCGTCCAGGACCTGCGAGATGTACCAGGCGCCGAAGTTCGTCGGCCAGTTGGCGTGCTCGCTGAAGGCCTCGGGGGCGGCGATCCAGGAGACGGAGGGCAGGGTGCCGTTGACGACGTCCGCCCGCAGGCGGTCGAAGTAGCCTTCGCCCGCCTTGGCGTTCGTGCCGGTGCGGGCCTTCTCGTACAGGGCGCTGCCGGGCTGGGCGCCCCGGTAGCTGTTGAAGTACAGCAGCGAGTTGTCGCCGTAGTTGCCGCGGAAGGCGTCGTTGATCCAGCCCCAGGAGCCGGCCGCGTTCAGGCCGTCGCCGACGTCCTGGTAGACCTTCCAGGAAACCCCGGCGGACTCCAGGCGCTCGGGGTACGTCTTCCAGCCGTACCCGGCCTCCTGGTTGCCGAGGACCGGGCCGCCGCCCACGCCGTCGTTGCCCGTGTGGCCCGTCCACAGGTAGTAGCGGTTCGGGTCCGTGGCGCCGATGAAGGAGCAGTGGTAGGCGTCGCACACCGTGAAGGCGTCGGCGAGGGCGTAGTGGAACGGGATGTCGTTCCGGGTCATGTACGACATGGTGGTGGCCGTCTTGGCCGGGATCCACTTGTCGTACTTGCCGTTGTTGTACGCCTGGTGGCCGCCGGCCCAGTCGTGGTTCAGCCCCTCCAGGAACTGCATCCCGAGGTCCGCGACCTGCGGGTGGAAGGGCAGGACGTCCTTGGTTCCGTCGGACTGGAAGAAGACGGACTTGCCGTTGTCCTGGAGGACGGGGCGCGGGTCTCCGAAGCCCCGGACGCCCTTCATCGCGCCGAAGTAGTGGTCGAAGGACCGGTTCTCCTGCATCAGGACGACGACGTGCTCGATGTCCTGGATCGTGCCGGTGGTGCCCTGCGCCGGGATGGCGGCGGCCCGCGCGATGCTGTCGTTCAGCATCGTGAGGGCGGCGGTGCCGCCGGCTATCTGCAGGAACCTGCGACGGTTGAGTTCTGCCATGGCGTGACGACCTCTGCGGGTGAGGGGGGAGTCGAGGGGCGCCCCAAGGACAGCGGCCCCGGGGTACCGGCCGGGGATCCCCTCGTGACGCGGTGCCGTACACCTGGAGAACGGACGGCGTTCCTCCGCCCGCCGCGGCCGCGCTGGTGGGAGGGTAGGGGAACTTCCCGCAACACGACAGCCCCGCGCGGCCCTCCCGTCAGCCGCCGGCGGCCGCGGGTTCCCGCGCCGTGACGATGAGCCGGTCGAGCAGCGCGAGCAGGCCGGCGCGGACGTCCTCACGGGAGCGGGCGTCGAGCATGAGGACGGGCGTCCGCGGATCGCGCAGGTGCAGGGCCGCCGCGATCTCCTGTGCGGTGTACGGCTGTTCGCCGTGGAAGCAGTTCGCGCCGACCACGAACGGCAGTCCGCGGCTCTCGAAGAAGTCGACGGCCGGGAAGCTGCGGTCGAGACGCCGCGTGTCGACCAGCACGATCGCCCCGAGGGCCCCGTTCAGCAGGTCGTCCCACATGAACCAGAAGCGTTCCTGGCCGGGTGTGCCGAAGAGGTACAGGACGACCCCGGCATCGGTGAGGGTGATCCGGCCGAAGTCCATCGCCACCGTGGTGAGCGTCTTGGACTCGATGCCGTCGAGGTCGTCGACCCCGACGCCCGCGGCCGTCAGCCGCTCCTCCGTCCGCAGCGGTTCGATCTCGGAGATCGTCTCCACCAGGGTCGTCTTGCCGACCCCGAACCCGCCGGCGATGAGGATCTTGACCGGGTCGGGTTCCCCGGAGGCGGGCATGTCATATCCGGGCAAGGTTGTCCCTGATTCTCATGAGCAGGTTGACGTCGGTGGTGTCGGTGGCCGCCAGCGGCGGCCGGTGGTCGATCAGCCCGCGGTCGGCGAGTTCCCCGAGGAGCACCGTCATCGGCGTGAGTCGGATGTGCATCCGCGCCGCTATCTCGGCGACCGCCCGCCCGCCCGGCGGCACGCACATGGCGAGGATCTCCTGCCACTCGGTGGGCAGCCCGCCGAGCGCGTCGGCGGCGACCGCCGCCGTGATGGTGGTGTCCATGGTGAGGACGGTCTGCGAAGCGGCCGTACGCCCGTCGGTCAGGGCGTACAGCCGCGTACGGCGGCGGCTCGCGGGCTGCGACTCGTCCTGCGGCATTACGAGGAAGGCACCTGACCGCGGTCGGGGGTGCCCAGCCACTCGCCGAGCGCCTGGGCCGTGCGCACGGCCTCGCCGCCCAGCTCGCCGAGGCGGGCCTTGCGGGAGGTCACCACGATCAGCGTGCTGCCCTCCCCGCACCCGACGATGCAGAGGTACCGGTCGTCCATCTCGACGAGCTGGCGGATGACGCCGCCGCCGTCGATCTCCCTCGATATCGCCTTCATCGTGGAGGCGATGCCGGAGGCCGCGGCCGCCATGCGCTCGGCCTGGGGCTGGTCCAACAGGTAGGCGCTGAGCCGGATTCCGTCGTTGGACAGGAGCACGGCGCCCTGGATGCCCGCGATCCTGCTCAGGTTGTTGTCCAGGACGCTGTAGATCGCGTCGTTGGATGCGGTGGTGTGCGAGGAGATGGTCATGGCTGATCCCGTCGGAGCTCTTCTTCCACTGTCTGGGTCCCCTGTTCGTAGTCCGCCCAGGCGTCGGCCACCTCTTCGGGTGTCTCGGTGTCCGGCCGCACGGGTGTTTCCGGCGCGCGGGGCGCGCGCAGCTGGTCTGCGATGTGGGTCTGCGGGACGCGCTCGGGGAGGGCCGGCCGCGCGGGGGCGTCCGCCGGAGCCGGCCGGGCCGCGAGTGCGGGCACCGCAGCGGGCGCGGGCGTCTTCGTACGACGGCTGGGCAGGCCCGCGCCCGTGAGCAGGAGCGGCTCCGGCTCGACGGCGGGCTCCGGCTCGGCTGCGGGCTCCGGCTCGACGGCGGGCTCGGCCGCGGGTTCGGGGGCGGGCAGGGCCCGGGGCGCGGGTTCGCGCCGGGCGGGCTCGCGCGGGGTCTCCGCCTCGGTCGCCAGCAGCAGTTCCCCGGGGAGGACCACCACGGCGCAGGTCCCCCCGTACACCGAGCGGCGCAGGGTGACGGTCGCCCCGAGTTGGTCGGCGAGGTGGCCGACGACGAAGAGGCCGAGCCGGTGCGCGTTCTGTGCCAGGACGGAGTAGGGCGGGGCCTGGTGCAGGCGGCCGTTCATCTCCTCGTAGCGCTCGGGGCTCACCCGAGGTCCGCGGTCCTCGATCTCGACCGACAGTCCGTCCGCGACCAGTTCGGCGCGGATGACCACCTTCGCCTTCGGCGGGGAGAACCGGGTGGCGTTGTCCAGGAGCTCGGCCAGCAGGTGGCTGATCTGGCTGATCGCGCTCGGTTCCACGCTGGTCTCGTCCAGGGCCTGCCGCTCGATGCGCCGGAAGTCCTCGACCTCCGCGGCGGCTTCGCGCAGCAGGTCGGCGACGCGCATGGGCTCGGTGTGCGGGTCGGGGACCTCGCCGCCCGCCAGGATGAGGAGGTTCTCGATCTGCCGCCGCATGCCGACCGTCAGCTGGTCGGAGCGCATCAACTGGGCGAGCAGCGCCTCGTCGTGGCCGAAGGTGTCCTGGAGGTCCTCGGTGAGGCTCAGCTGGCGGCTGACCAGGTTTCCGGTGCGCGCGGCGATGCCGGAGGCGAACAGGCCGAACCCGTGGCGTTCGGCGGCGAGCTGCCGGTGTCCGTCGACCGACACGGCGACGGCCCGGGCGAACGCGTCGCTGATGCGTCCGACCTCGTCCCGGTCACCGCTCACGGCCGGCAGGGTCGCCAGGTCCACGCTCTGTCCGCGCTGGAGCCGGGCGACGACGTCGGGGAGGGTCTCCTCGGCCACGGTCACCGTGCGCACGTGCAGCTCGTGCAGCCGGCGGAGCACCGAGCGGGTGGTGAACACGACCACGACCACGACGGCCAGCAGTCCGCCGCCGCTTCCGCCGATCAGCCAGGCGACCTCGCTCTGCAGCTCCGCGGCCTTGGCCTCGCCGCGCGCGAGCACCGAGCGCGCCAGGTCGATGTTGAGCGTGGTCATCTGCACGGAGAAGTTGGCGTGCGCGGAGGACCAGCCGGCGACCTCGGCGGGCACCTTGATGCCCGAGACGGTGTCCTTGTGCCCGGAGAGGACCGCGTTCTCGATGCGCGTCTTGGTCTGCCAGTCCGCGGAGCCGACGACCCGCTCGTAGAACCGCTCGTCCCCCTCCGCCAGGTGCGGCACGATCAACGCCTCGTGCAGGTACCGCTGGGCGCCCAGGGAACTGACGAACTGGTCGTAGCCGACGAAGCTCAGCTCGCCGGAGGGCCCGGCCAGGGCCAGGACGGTGTCCTCGCGCGCCACCATCTCGGTGGCCTGGAGCATCGCCACCACGGGCCGGCTCGCCTGCGCGAGTTCGGCGTCCTCCGCGTGGCTGAACTCCTGCTGGTACACCTGGATGACCTTGCCGATCACCTCGGAGTAGTAGGCCAGCGTGCTGTCGGCGGCGCCGCTGCGGGTGTCCGCGCGCTGGCGGTACGCGGCCAGTTTGTCGAGCTGCCTCGTCACTTCGCCGAAGGACCTCGACGGGTCGTCGGCCAGCCGGCGGAACTCGGCGGCGGCCAGGTCCGTGGCCGCGCGCCGGGCGCGCAGTTCGCCCTCGGACCCGTCCTCGCCCGCCCACTGGGCGGCGGTCGCCGTCCGCTCCGCCTGCATGTCGACCATGAGCGTGTACAGCGGTGCGCCGATCCGCTCGGCGGCCTCCACGTCGGCCCTCAGCTCCTGCGCCTGGGCCAGCAACCGCTGTGCGCTCACGGTGACCTGAGTGCCCATCGCCACGGTGGGGACGACCGCCAGCCAGATGAGCAGGGTGCGCAGGCGCACGGTGCGCCACCGACGCGTCGTCGACTGCCCTCGTACGCCTTCGGGTTCTATGGGAGACATCGGTCCTCGGGAGCGGGGGCGGCAGGGGGATGTCGGGGGTTGCCGAGCGGCCGGACGGCACGGTCCTGGGGAGGGGGCGGCCACAACCGGTCCGGCCGCGGCGGGATGTGAGGGTGCCGATCATAACCAGACACATGGAGAAAACGGATAGGTGTCTTCACGGCCCAACCGTGCTATCGCCTTCGGATCACCGCAGGCCAGAGACCGGATCGGAATCGAACCGCGATGTCCTCGACATCAAGGCGGACCCGTTCCGGCCAGCCGCGCGAGGGTCCGTCCGCCGCGGGCGGACCGGCAACCGGAACGCGTGCGGGCCCCCACCGGCCCGTATGCGGGGTCGGTGGGGGCCCGGCGGGGTCCCGCGGTGTCAGCCCTCGTCGGTGGAGGGGTTCAGGCGCAGGGAGATGCTGTTGATGCAGTAGCGCTGGTCGGTGGGGGTGGGGTACCCCTCGCCCTCGAAGACGTGGCCCAGGTGGGAGCCGCACGTCGCGCAGCGGACCTCGGTACGGACCATGCCGTGCGAGGTGTCGGCGATCAGCTCGACCGCGTCGGTGTCCTTCGGGTCGAAGAAGGACGGCCAGCCGCAGTGGGACTCGAACTTCTCCGAGGAGCGGAACAGCTCGGCCCCGCAGCCGCGGCAGGAGTAGACGCCCTCCGTCTTGGTGTCGGTGTACTCACCGCGGAAGGCCGGCTCGGTGCCCGCGAGGCGCAGCACCTGGTACTCGGACGGGGTCAGCTCCGCCTGCCACTGCTCGTCCGTCTTCTCTACCTCGTAGGACATGACTCTCCCGCTCCCTCGTACCTTCAGCTCGACAGCCGGGCGAGGATGGCCGGACCGAGGTCCGTGACGTCTCCCGCGCCCATGGTGAGAACGAGATCGCCGGGCTTCGCCATTCCCGCGATGACGTCGGCGACGGCCGCCTTGTCGTGCTCGGCGGTGACGTCGGCGCCCGCGGACCGGGCGGCCGCGATGATCAGCTCGCTGGTGATGCCGGGGATCGGGTCCTCGCGGGCCGGGTAGATGTCCAGGACCACGGAGGCGTCGGCGAGGGCCAGGGCCTGGCCCATCTCCTTGCCGAGCTCCTGGGTGCGGGAGAACAGGTGCGGCTGGAAGACCACCAGGATCCGGGAGTCGCCGGCGGCGCCGCGGATGGCCTCCAGGTCGGCGTTCATCTCGGTGGGGTGGTGTGCGTAGGAGTCGATGACCTGGACGCCGGCGGCCTCGCCCTTGAGCTGGAGGCGGCGCTTGACGCCGGTGTACTTGCCGAGGGCGGAGGCCAGGTTGTGCGCCGGGATGCCGAGGGCGACGCCGGCGGCGAGGGCCGCGACGGCGTTGTGCGCGTAGTGGCGGCCGGGCACGGAGACGGTGAAGGTGAGCATCCGGCCGTCCAGGACCACGGTGACCTCGCTGGTCAGGCCGCGCGGGGTGATCTTGGTGATCCGGACGTCGGCGTCCTCCTCCTCGCCGTACGTGACGACGGTGAGGCCCTCCCGACCCGCGACGCGGCGGGCGATCTCGGCGGCGCCCTCCTGGCCGTGGGCGACGACCAGGGTGCCGCCGGGCACGACCTTGCCGACGAAGGTCTCGAAGGACTCGTAGATCTCCTCGATCGACGCGTAGTTCGCGTGGTGGTCGAGCTCCGCGTTGAGGATGATCGCGACCTGCGGGCTGTACTTGTGGAAGGTGCGGTCGCTCTCGTCCGCCTCGGCCACGAAGATGTCGCCCTCGCCGTGGTGGGCGTTGGAGCCGGGGGCGTCCAGGTCCCCGCCGATCGCGTAGGAGGGGTCCAGGCCCAGGGCCGAGAGGGAGACCGCCAGCATCGACGTGGTGGTGGTCTTGCCGTGCGTGCCGGCGACGGCGATCGGGCGCAGCCCGTCCATCAGGGCGGCGAGGGCGTCGGAGCGGTGCACGACGGGGATGCCGAGCTCGGCGGCGCGGGCGAGCTCCGGGTTGTCGGCGCGGATGGCGCTGGAGACGACCACGCTGGTGGAGTCGGCGGCGAGGTGGCCGGCCGCGTGCCCGATGTGGACGGTGGCGCCGTGGGCGCGCAGGGCCTGGGCGGTCTCGGAGTCGCGGGAGTCGCTGCCGGCGACCTGCGCTCCGCGCTGGGCCAGGATCTTCGCGATGCCGGACATCCCGGCGCCGCCGATGCCGATGAAGTGGGGCCGTTCCATGGCGGTCGGCAGGCCGGGCTTCATTCAGGTCGCTCCAGGATCGAGGGGTGGTGCTGTCGAGCTCTGACGGGCCAAGCCTATTCGTTGTGGGCGAAGAGCTTGAGCACCGGAACGCCGACCTTGTGCCGGGCCCGGGAGGCCCAGTCCCGGTGGAAGAACTCCTCCACGAAGTGCGGGGCGGTCAGGACGATCACCTCGTCGGCGCCGGTCTCGTCCACGACGGCCTTCAGCCTGTCGAGCGGGTGGTCCCCGATGATCTGCCCGGTGGCGTTGGCGCCCTTCTGCCGCAGGGCGTTCAGGGAGTGCGCGAGGGCGTGTGCCGCCGGGCCGCGGGCGGCCTCGCCCTCGGGTTCGTCGCCCTCGTGGATGGCCTCGGGGAGCTCACCGAGCGCGACGTCGTCGATGGCGCGCAGCAGTCGGTCCTGGTCGCCCCGGGGGCGCATGAGGACGACGAAGGAGACCGGGTCGTCCCCGTGCAGGGTCGTGACGAAGTCCACGTCCACCGGGGTCAGCGGCTGCTCGATCATCAATACGCTCGTGAACACGGACGCCCTCTCCTTCATGGGCCGAGGCCGGCTGGCCGGCCCCTGCGGAAACCATCCTGCCCCGCTGTCGCACGGGGCCTTGCGCAGACATGTCTGCCCAGTTATGTGCCCAGCGGAAGCAAAGCGGAACGCCAAATTCCGCCCCTTGTCAGATCCGACGGTAGCTCGTGAAGAGGAACCCGGCCTCTTCCAGTACGGAGGCGGGCGCGAGCCGGTGCGGAACCGTGACGGAGGGTCCTCCGGCGATCCGCTGGGCGTCACCGGCCGCGAGCATCGGCGAGATCGTCAGGCACAGCTCGTCCAAGGCGTCGGCGGCCACGAACTGGCCCAGCAGCCGGGGCCCGCCCTCGGTCAGCTGGCGGCGCATTCCCCGCTCGGCCAGCTCCCGTACCGCGCGGGCCGGATCCACGGCCGCGCCGTCGCCGGCCACCACGACCTCGGCCCCGGCCCCGACCGCCTCGGCCACCCGGTCGGCGGGCGCGGCGGCGCCGGTGACCACCAGGGTCGGCACCAGCGGGGAGGTGAAGAGGGGCAGCGAGAAGTCCAGGTCCATGCGCGCGGTCACCACGGCGATCGCGGGGGCCGGGCCCTGTCCGGCGGCCGCCCGGCGGGCGGCGAAGGCCTCCCGGGCCCGGGCCGGGCGGTAGCCCTCCTGGCGAACCGTTTCCGCCCCGACGACCACCACATCGGCCAGCGCCCGCAGGGTGCCGAAGATCCTCATGTCGGTCTCGCCGGAGATCGGCTGCGAGCGGCCGTCGTGCTGGGCCGCACCGTCCAGGGTGGAGACCATGTTCGCCCGCAGCCAGTGCCCGTCCGCCCCCAGGACGGGGTACGCGTAGGCCTCCGCGAGCTCGTCGAGCGACCACTCCCGGTCGGCCGGGCCCCCGGGCGGGGCTGGTGTCTGATCGGTCACAGGGAACAGGCGTCGCATCCGGGCAGTGTGCCACGCCCCGTAGAGTTAAGGGCTGTGTCGACATCACTCTCCACCTCCGGTTACACCTCCGGGCGGCCTCCGATAGCCGACGCGGGGCCCGAGGCCCTGTGCGCGCGCGAGCCGCGGGTGCCCGCCGAACGCCTGGTGGCCGAGATGGTGCCGCCGCCGCGCTTCGACTCGGTCCGCTTCGACACGTACGACCCGGACCCGACCCAGCCCAGCCAGTCCGAGGCCGTCACCGTGCTGAGCGGCTTCGCCGCCGGTCTGGGCGGCGCGCACGCGAGCGGCGCCGGCAAGAGGCGCTGGTTCACCAGGACCCCGAAGAACACGGCCCCCTCCGGCCCGCGCGGGGTCTACCTCGACGGCGGGTACGGCGTCGGCAAGACCCACCTGCTCGCCTCCCTGTGGCACGCCACCCCGGCCGAGCCCGCGCTCAAGGCCTTCGGCACCTTCGTTGAGCTGACCAACCTGGTCGGCGCGCTCGGCTTCCAGCAGACCGTGCAGACCCTGGGCGGGCACCGGCTGCTGTGCATCGACGAGTTCGAGCTGGACGACCCGGGCGACACCGTGCTGGTGTCCTCCCTGCTCAGCCGCCTCGTCGAACAGGGCGTGGCGCTGGCCGCCACCTCCAACACGCTGCCCGGCAAGCTCGGCGAGGGGCGCTTCGCCGCCGCCGACTTCCTGCGCGAGATCCAGGGATTGTCGGCGCACTTCCGGCCGCTGCGGATCGACGGCCAGGACTACCGCCACCGCGGCCTGCCGGAGGCTCCCGCGCCGTTCACCGACGAGCAGGTCACCAAGGCCGCGTACGCGACCGACGGCGCGAGCCTGGACGACTTCCCCGGCCTGCTGGAGCACCTGGCCCGGGTGCACCCCAGCCGCTACGGCGCGCTGACCGACGGGATCACGGCCGTCTGCCTGACCGACGTGGGCCCGGTGCCCGACCAGTCGACCGCGCTGCGGCTGGTGGTCCTGGCCGACCGGCTGTACGACCGCGAGATCCCGGTCCTGGCCTCCGGGGTCCCCTTCGACCGGCTCTTCAGTGACGACATGCTGAACGGCGGCTACCGGAAGAAGTACTTCCGCGCCATATCGCGGCTCACCGCACTGGCGCGCGACGCGAAACCCCTGGTGTCCCAGTAGGTTTGGGGACGCCGGGCCCTTCCGGGCGCCCGGCCGTTTCCCCCATCTTCGAAGGGATCACCATGGCCACCACGCGTACCGCGCACACCGTCTGGGAAGGCAACCTGCTCAAGGGCGCCGGCACGGTCAGCCTCGACTCCTCGGGCCAGGGATCGTTCGAGGTGTCCTGGCCCTCGCGCGCCGAGGCGGCGAACGGCAAGACCAGCCCGGAGGAGCTGATCGCCGCCGCGCACTCCAGCTGCTACTCCATGGCCCTCTCGCACGGCCTCGACGGCGCCGGCACCCCGCCCACCCGCCTGGAGACCAAGGCCGACGTGACGTTCCAGCCGGGCGAGGGCATCACGGGCATCCACCTGACGGTGCGCGCCGAAGTCCCCGGCCTGGACGAGGCGGGCTTCGCCTCCGCGGCCGAGGACGCCAAGAAGAACTGCCCGGTCAGCCAGGCCCTGACCGGTACGACGATCACCCTGAGCGCCGAGCTCGTCTGATCCCGCCCGCTCCGCCGGGGTGCGGTCCGCACGGCGCGGCCCGCACCCCGTCAGGCGTTCGCCAGCTGCGGGATGAGGCTCATCGCGTTGCCGTGGTAGATGCCCTGCAGCTGCTCGGGGGTGAGGGACGGGTCCGCTTCGAGAGCGGGCAGCGCCAGGTCGGTGACCGTGTCGGCGGGCGCGGCGGGCCAGTCCGTGCCGAAGAGGACGTGATCGGCCGGCACGTGCTCCAGCAGGGTCGCCGCGGGCGCCATGGGGCCCGCGGTGTCGTAGTAGAAGCGGCTCAGGTGGTCGCGGACGGCGGCGGGTTCCACGGGCGGTTCGCAGAACCGGCCGAGGGCCTGCAGGCGCGTGGCGATGTACGGGAGGAAGCCGCCGGCGTGCGGCAGGACCACGGAGATGTCCGGGAAGCGGTCCAGCGTCCGGTTGCTGATCATGTTCACGGCGGCCCGCGTGGTGTCCAGCAGGAAGTCGCACATGAAGTTCGGAATGCCCGGGACGCTCGACGCGCCGGGCGGGCAGCCGGGCAGGTTGTGCGGGTGGGTGTCCACCACGGCGGAGAACTCGTTCAGCTCGTGGAACAGCCGGTCGTAGGCGGGATCCCCGAGGTAGACGCCCCCGTAGTTGGCCGTCACGTTGACCCCGACGGCCCCGAGCTGCCCGAGGCCGCGGCGCACGGCCCACGACGAGGCCTCCGCGTCGTCCAGGAACAGGGGCACGTAGTACGAGAAGCGGCCCGGATGCGAGGTCGCCACCTCGATCATCGACTGCAGCGTGATGTTGACGGCCTCGCGCAGCTGCGCCGACGACCGGTAGCGGGCCGGCAGCATCGGCTTGAGGACGGCGGTCGTGATGCCCGCCCCGTCCATGAACCGGATGGCGTCCTCGATGCCGAGGCGGGTCCACGGGGGCAGCTGTTCCTGCGTGATCAGCCCGTGGTGCACGGCCCACTCGCGCCATTGCGGCGCGCAGTAGTGGTGGTGCATGTCGATCTTCGAATGGACTGCGCGCGCCGCGTCCGGGCCCGGTGCGGAGGGGTTCCGCCCGACGCGGATGACCTCACTGGTGCCCACCGCCGCGATGCGCAGTTCGTCCGCCGGCGTGCCCAGGAGGCGCAGCGCGGGGGTACTCACGGAATCCGTCATGCCGGTCGACCGCCCATCGGGTCTGGGTTACTTTCCGGAGGCCACGGAGGCCAGGGTCGGCTCGCCGGGATCGCCGTCCCGGCGCGAGGGCTCCAGGACGACCCGAAGGTGTTCGAGCCCCCGGAACGCCGCCACCGGGCCCTTGAGCCACGCCCCCCGGGTCTCCTGCGCGTCCGCGAGCTCCATGTCCGGGAACTCCCGCAGGAGGCAGGTGAACGCGATCTCGAGTTCGAGCCGCGCCAGCGGCGCCCCCAGGCAGTAGTGGGTGCCGTGCCCGAAGGCCAGGTGCGTCCCCTGGAGTCCCTCGCGCGTCACGTCGAGGTCGTCCGGGGAGTCGAACCTCTCCGGGTCCCGGTTGGCCGAGGAGAGCGCGATCTGCACCAGCGAGCCCTCGGGGATCAGCGTGTCCCGGATCCGGGCGTCCTGCGCCGCGTACCGGAACGTCGACGTCTCCACCGAACCCTCGAAGCGCAGCATCTCCTCGACCGCCCGCGGGATCAGCCGCGGGTCCTCGCGGAGCTTCGCCGCCTGGTCGGGGCGGAGCAGCAGGTTGAGGACGGAGTTCCCGATCTGGTACGCGGTGGTCTTGTGGCCGGCGAAGAAGAGCACCCACAGCGAGGCGACCAGTTCGGGGTCCTCCAGCCGCTCCTCTCCCTGGAGGAGGTCGCTGAGGAAGGAGTCCGACGGGTGCTCGCGGGTGTCCGCGATGAGCCGCTCCAGCCGGTGCTGGAGCCGCTCCTCGGCCGCCTTCAGCTCCGCCCGCCTGCTGGGGTCGAACCGGGAGCGCGTCACCACGGCGAACTGCTCCAGGATCTCCGGGCGGTCCTCCGGCGCGATGCCCATCAGTTCGCACAGGACCGCGATGGGCAGCGGGAACGCGAACGCGGCCATCAGGTCGACGGTGCCGGCCTTCCGGCACTCGCCGAGGATGTCCTCGGCGATCTCGGTGATCCGCGGGCGCATCTCCTCCACCCGCCGGGGGGTGAAGGCGCTGCGCAGGATGCGGCGCAGTCGCGTGTGCCGGGGCGGGTCCGAGAAGAGCACGTTGTCGTCGAGCGCGTCGAAGAAGCTGCCGTACACGGCGTGGTAGGTGTCGATGGCGCCGCGCATGTTCTTGCTGAAGCGCGGGTCCGACAGCGCGTCACGGGCGTCGTTGTGGCGCGTGATGAGGTACGTGTCGACCCTGTGCGGCGGGGTCAGCAGGCACACCGGGGCCTGCTCGCGCAGGGCGGCGTACATCGGGTGGGGGCACTGCCGGTACTCCGGCGCGCCCCTGGACACGGCCGAGACGATGTCCCGCAGCTCTCCGCCGCCGTTCGGTGCCGCATCCTGCTGCGCCATGTTCCGCACCCTCCGTCGCACTCGCTCGCGCTCGTCTTCCGCGGACACACCGGTTCCCCGTGCGGGTGCGTCGCGAAACGGCGCCCTTCCCGTTCGGGTGAGGCCCGCGGGCCCGGGTAGGAGGTCGTCCGCGTGCGGGTCCGGCCGGCCCTCAGCCGATCGGCGGGCGGCCGTCCGGGGCCGCGTGGGTGGCGGGCGCGACGGCCCGGGGAAGGGGTAGGGGGTCTCTTGCCAGCCCGTCGCAAGGAGCCCGCGCATGGCCCGCAGTCTCGCCCTGGCCCTCACCGCAGCCGCCTCGCTCACCCTGGCGGCCGTCGCCGCTCCGGCCGCCGCGTCCGGCGTCCCGCCCCGTCCCGCCGCCGACGCCGACGGTGGCACCGGCCGGGCCGTGGCCGCCCGGGCCGTCGTGTACAAGGCGACCGCCAAGTACCAGGTGCACGCCAACGCGGTGGCGGCCGGCTACAAGCCGGACAAGTACTGCGTCGTCGACAAGGCGGGGGGAACGGGCGCGCTCGGCTACCCGCACTTCAACCACGCGTACGACAACTCCCTCGACCCCGCGAAGCCCGCCGCGCTGTACTACGAGGACGACGGGCGCGGCGGCAAGCGCCTCGTGGGGGTCCAGTGGCTGGTCTACGACCGCGACCAGAAGCTGACCACGGACGACGACCGTCCCACGCTGTTCGGAGTCCCCTTCAAGGGCCCCAAGCCCGGCAATTTCCCGGGCCAGCCGGTCCACTACGCCCTCCAGCTGTGGCTCTGGAAGGACAATCCCGGCGGCCTGTTCCAGACCTTCAACCCGGCGGTGACCTGCCTTCCGGGCACCACCCGCCCCTGAGACCGTCCTTCGCACCGCCCCTGAGACGGTCGCCTGCCGTGGCCTGAGGCCGTCTGCGGCCGTCCGCGCCGCCCTTCCCGAACACCGATGCCGACCACCGATGCCGAACACCGCCCGGAGCCGCCGATGTCCGTCACCCGACGCAGCCTGCTCGCCGCCGGCGCGATCGCCTTCAGCGGGACGCTCGGCGCGCTGTTCGCCGGCGGCTCCCCCGCCGCCCTGGCCGCCCGCGCCGGGCGCGGGTACGGGCCGTTGCTCCCCGACCCCCGCGGGCTGCTCGACCTGCCCGCGGGGTTCGGGTACCGGGTGCTCTCGCGGGCGGGCGGTCCGCTGCGCTCCGGCGAGGGCACCGTCCCGGCCAACTGCGACGGCATGGCCGCCTTCGACGCCGGCGGCGGCCGCGTGCGGCTGGTCCGCAACCACGAGAACCGCACCACCGCCGCCCTGCGCGTCCCCGCGGTCCCGGGGCTGACGTACGACCCCGAGGCCCTGGGCGGCTGCACGGCCCTGGAACTGGACGCGGACGGCACGGTCACCGGCGAGCGGGTCGCCCTCGCCGGCACCGCCGTCAACTGCGCGGGCGGCCGCACCCCCTGGAACACCTGGCTGAGCTGCGAGGAGACCGAGGACCGCGCGGGCACCTCCGGCTACACCCGCGACCACGGCTACGTCTTCGAGGTGGACCCCGCCGACCCGCAGCGCTCGGGCGCGGTCCCGCTCACCGCGATGGGCCGCTTCGCGCACGAGGCCGTCGCCGTGGACCCGTACCGCGGGGTCGTCTACGAGACCGAGGACGCCTTCGTCAAGCCGTTCGGGCTGTTCTACCGCTTCCTGCCGGCGCGGCCCCTCGGGGGGCTCGGCTCGCTGCGGGCGGGGGGCGCCCTGGAGGCCCTGCGCGTACCGGGGATCGCGGACCTCGCGGTGGTGGACGAGCCCGGGGCGGAGTTCCCGGTGGAGTGGGTGCCCGTACCGGATCCCTCAGCAGCCTCGACCCCGGTCCGGCTGCAGGACTTCGGGCCGGGCGGGATCACCCACGCGCAGAAGCTGGAGGGCTGCTACTGGGGCGGCGGCGGCGTCCACTTCGTGTCCAGCTTCGCCCGCACGGGCGAGGGCGCGCCCGCCGACCACCACGGGCAGGTGTGGTTCTACGATCCGCGCCGGGCCCGGCTGCGGCTGGACGTGCTCTTCGGCTCGGCCGCCGACATCGCGCTGCCCGGTGACTCCCCCGACAACATCTGCCTCGCGCCGGACGGCGGCCTGATGGTGTGCGAGGACGGGGGCGGCGCCCAGTACGTCTTCGGCGTGACGGCGGGTGGCGAGGTCTATCCGGTGGCCCGCAACGCCCAGGACATCGGGCGGCCGGGGGCCCCGGAGTGGGGGGAGTTCGCCGGGGTCACCTTCTCCCCCGACGGACGGACGATGTACGTCAACGCGTACGCCCCGGGCACCACCTTCGCGGTGACGGGCCCCTGGCGCTGATCCCCGGTGCGTACGACCGCATGCCCGGATGCCCGGATGCCCGGATGCCCCGGATGTCCGCGTCACCGCCTGTCGCGCAGCCTGCTTGTCGGATAGTCATATAGTTTGCGTACGTGACCATTTCCGTACGAAAAGTAGCCGCCACGGCCGTCACGGCGGTGCTGGGTGCCGCCCTCGCGGGCTGCGGGGGCGGCGCCGCACCGGACGCCGGACACGAAGCGCGCCTGGGCACTCCCGCCGCCACGGCCTCCGGAGCGCCCACCGCGTCCCCCCTGAACAGCGCGCCCCCCGGCCCGCAGGCCGGCGCCCCGCAGGCCGGCGCGCCCGCCAAGGCCCCGACCCTGACCCCCGGCCCGAACGGCCTGACCCCGGTCTTCGAACGGGCGCAGCAGCGGACGGACAAGACCGTGGCGCTGAGCTTCGACGCCGACATGACCTCCGACCAGGGGCCGCGCGCCGCGGACGGGGAGCACTTCGACAACCCGCAGCTGATCTCGACCCTGCGCACGCTCAAGGTGCCCTCGACGATCTTCATGACGGGCCGCTGGGCCGAGGAGTACCCGGACCAGGCGAAGTCCATCGGCACCGACCCGAACTTCGAGATCGCCAACCACTCGTACAGCCACCACGCCTTCAAGTCCCCCTGCTACGGGCTGCCGGCGCTCGACGCCGCCGCCGCCCGCGCCGACGTGGACCGGGCCTTCGCCGCCTTCCGGCAGGCAGGGGCCGTCAACACCGTCCCCTACTTCCGCTTCCCCGGCGGCTGTTACGACGACCAGGCGCTGCGGGCCCTGTCCACGGCCAAGGTCACGGCCGTCCAGTGGGACGTCGTCAGCGGGGACGCCTTCGCGAAGGACCCGGACGCGGTGGCCGAGCAGGTGCTCACCGGGGTGAAGCCCGGCTCGGTGGTGGTCATGCACTGCACGCGCAGCGCCGCCCCGGTCACCGAGGAGGCCATCCGGAAGATCGTCCCGGAGCTGCGCAAGCGCGGCTACCGCTTCGTGAAGGTCTCCGAGCTGATCGGCCGGTAGCGCGGGCCGGGCGGACACGGCTCAGCCGGAGCAGGCGGTGCGCTGCGCGTCCTGCCACTCGCACACCGGGCAGAGCACCACGCCCGGCGTCGCGACCCCGTACTCGGTGGGCTTGCCGCACCCCAGGCAGTCCGCGTAGGGCGGCCCGCCCACCCGCCCGGCCGGGGCGGCGGGGGCGGGGCAGTACGACGGGGTCCCGTTCGGCTGGTCCATGCGTACGAGCCTAGGTCGTCTCTTTCGGATCTTGCCGGTCAAGCCCGCGTCGTCCGGTGCCGTGCATCGGCGTGTTGGCGGGGCGCCCTCGTACTGGACGTACTGGGGTGCTCCGCCAACGCGGCGAGGTGCGGTGCCGGGCGGCGCGGGCGAGGCAAGATCCGGAAGAGACGGCCTAGCGGCGGGGCGCACCCGGCGGCGAAGGGCCTTCGGAGAGATGCTGCCGGAGCACTGGTAGGAAACTTTCCTTCCTGTTAAGGTCCCGGGCGGCGGCTCGGCGCGGTGCCCACCCCCCACGGGCATGACGCGCTCAGCGAGAGCTCTGACCCGGCCGCCGCGGCGCCGCCCCCTGCCCGCCCGCGGGCCGGGGACAGCGCCGCCCGCGCCAGTGCCCAGCTCTCGCCGCCCCCTCGAAGCAGGGAGTTCCAGGTATGCGCCCGAACACCTTCGACCGGCCGCCGCTGTCACGCGGCAGACTCCGCACCCTCCTCCTCTCCGGCGTCACCGCGCTCGCGCTCGTCTGCGGGCTCCTCCTGGCCTGGCCCGATCGCGCCGGGGCCGCCGCCGACCCCCTCATATCCCGCGGGAAGCCCGCCACCGCGTCCTCCACCGAGAGCTCGTCACTGGGCGCGAAGAACGCCTTCGACGGCGATCCGGCCACCCGCTGGGCCAGCGCCGAGGGCAAGGACCCGCAGTGGATCCGGGTCGACCTCGGCGCCCGCGCCACCGTCACGCGGGTGCGGCTGACCTGGGAAGCGGCCTACGCGAAGGCGTACCGCGTCGAGCTGTCCGACGACGGCGCCGCCTGGACCCCGCTGGCCACCGAGTCCGCGGGCAACGGCGGCGTCGACGACTGGACCGGCCTGTCCGGGAAGGGCCGGTACCTGCGCGTACAGGGCACCGCCCGCGGTACCGCGTACGGCTACTCGCTCTTCGAAGCCGAGGTGTACGGCACCGTCGAGACCGGTCCCCCGCCGGGCGGCGCCTTCACCGTCGTCGCCGCCGGTGACATCGCCGCGCAGTGCACGTCCTCCGACAGCGGCTGCGCCCACCCCAAGACCGCCGCGCTCGCCCGGCAGATCGACCCGAAGTTCTATCTGACGATGGGTGACAACCAGTACGACGACGCCCGGCTCTCCGACTTCCGCGCCTACTACGACAAGAGCTGGGGCGCCTTCAAGGCCAAGACCCGCCCCGTGCCGGGCAACCACGAGACCTACGACCCGGCCGGCCCGCTCGCCGGGTACAAGTCGTACTTCGGGAGCATCGCCTACCCGCAGGGCAAGAGCTGGTACAGCTACGACGAGGGCAACTGGCACTTCATCGCCCTCGACTCCAACTCCTTCGACCAGGCCGCCCAGATCGACTGGCTCAAGGCCGATCTCGCCGCCAACGCCAAGCGCTGCGTCGCCGCCTACTGGCACCACCCGCTGTTCTCCTCCGGCGGCCACGGCAACGACCCGGTCTCCAAGCCGGTCTGGAAGATCCTCTACGCCGCGAAGGCGGACCTCGTCCTGGGCGGCCACGACCACCACTACGAGCGGTTCGCCCCGCAGGACCCCGAGGGCCGGGCGACCGCCGACGGGATCGTGGAGATCGTCGGCGGGATGGGCGGCGCCGAGCCCTACCCGATCGAGGAGGTCCAGCCCAACAGCCAGAAGCGGATCAGCGGACCGTACGGCGTGGTGAAGCTCGACTTCACCGACTCCGGCTACGGGTGGACCTACGTCGCCACCGACGGCCAGGTCAAGGACACCAGCCCGAAGTACAGCTGCCACTGATGTACCTGGCCGCCAACGGCCGCCCGGACGCGCCGCCCCGCCCCCCGGGGGCCGGGCGGCGCGTCCCCGCCGCCGTCCTCGCGCTCGGCACGGTCAGCCTCGTCACCGACGTCTCCTCGGAGATGGTCACGGCGGTGCTGCCGCTCTACCTCGTCCTCGATCTGGGCCTGACCCCCCTCCAGTTCGGTTTCCTGGACGGGACGTTCAACGGGGCCACCGCCCTCGTACGGCTGCTCGGCGGGCGGCTCGCCGACCGTCGCGGCCACCACAAGCGGGTCGCCGGCGCCGGCTACCTGCTCTCCGCGCTGTCCCGGCTCGGACTGCTCCTCGCCGGCGGCGCCACCGCCGGGATCACCGCCGCGCTCGCCGCCGACCGCCTCGGCAAGGGCATCCGCACCGCCCCGCGCGACGCCCTGATCTCCCTCAGCGGGCCCCCGGAGCAGCTCGGCCGGTCCTTCGGCGTGCACCGTGCCATGGACACCACGGGCGCCCTCCTCGGGCCGCTCGCCGCGTTCGCCGTGCTGGGGGCGACCGCCGACGCCTACGACGCGGTGTTCGCCGTCAGCTTCTGCACCGGCCTGCTCGGCGTGCTCCTGCTCGTCCTGTACGTCCCGGCCGCCCCCGCGGCCACGGTCGTCCCCGGGCCCGCGCGTGCGCCCAGGACCGCGGCCCTGCGCGACCCCGCCTTCCGCCGCGTCCTGTACGCCGCGGCCCTGCTCGGCGCCACCACCATCGGCGACGCCTTCCTCTACCTGCTGCTCCTGCGCGGCCTCGACCTGCCGCCCGCCCTGTTCGCGCTGCTGCCGCTCGGCGCCGCCGCCGTCTACCTCCTGCTCGCCGTCCCCGCGGGCCGGTTCGCCGACCGGTCCGGACGCCGGCCGGCCTTCCTGCTCGGGCACGGCGCCCTGCTCTGCGCGTACGCCGTACTGCTGGCGCCCGTCTCCTGGCCGACCGTCGTCGCCGTTCTGGCCCTGCTGGGGGTCTTCTACGCCGGCACGGACGGCGTCCTCATGGCACTGGCCGCGCCGGCGCTGCCCGCGCGGGGCCGGGCGGGCGGCCTCGCGCTGCTGCAGACCGGCCAGGCACTGGCCCGGCTGCTCGGCGCCGCCGGGTTCGGGGCGGCCTGGACCCTCTGGGGACAACGGCCCGCGCTGTGGGCGGCCGGGCTCGCGCTGGCCGGGGCGCTCGTGGCCGCCTCGCGCATCCTGCCCGCCGCTCCCCCGACCGCCCCGGAGGCATCGTGAACCCCCCGTCCCGACGGCTGCGCCTGGTCTTCGTCATCGCCGCGGTCCTGTTGCTGGCGGGAGGCTCGCTGGGCTACGTCCTGCACGCGCGGCACCGGGAACGCCCGCCCGGGCAGCAGGCCGACGCCTCCTTCACCCTCGCGGAACCCGGCCTCTACTTCAGGGACTCGGCCGGCGGACGGGTCGCGCGCGAAGGCGGTCCGGGCCTGCCGCGGGTGACGGGCGGCCCCTCCTGCGACCGCTTCCACGCCGCCGGCGAGCACGCCCTGTGCCTGCGCCGACTGCCCGGCGTCCCGCCCCGCACCGACGCCCTCGTCCTCGACCGGCGGCTGCGCGAGATCCGCCGGGTGACCGTGCCCGGCATCCCCAACCGGGCCCGCGTCTCCGCCTCGGGGCAGCTCCTGTCCTGGACGACCTTCACGACCGGCGACTCCTACGCCACCACCGCGTTCTCCACCCGGACGGCGATCCTGGACCTGCGCACCGGCTATCTGGTCAAGTCGATCGAGCAGATCCCGCTGACCCTCGGCGGGGCCCGTCACCACGACTCCGACGTCAACTTCTGGGGCGTCACCTTCGCCGCCGACGACAACCGCTTCTACGCCACCGTCTCCACCCGGGGCAGCACCCACCTCGTCGAGGGAGACCTGCGCGCCTGGTCGGCGAAGGCGCTGCGGGAGAACGCCGAATGCCCCTCGCTGGCGCCGGACGGCACGCGCGTCGCCTTCAAGAAGAGGGTCTCCGACGACCCCCGGACACCCTGGCGGCTGTACGTCCTCGACCTCGCGACGATGCGCGAACACCCGTCGGCCGAACCCCGCGGCGTCGACGACCAGGCCGCCTGGCTGGACGACTCGACGCTCGCCTACGCCCTCCCGGGACAGGACGGCCGCGCGAGCGACATCTGGTCGGCCCGGGCGGACGGCACGGGCGAGCCCCGCCTCCTCGTGCCGGGCGGTTCGTCACCCGCCGACATGCGCTGAGGGGTGTCGCGCCGCTCGTCGGCACGACACCCCTCAGAGTCCTGGCCCTACTTCACGACGGGGGTGTTCGGGAGGAGCGAGAACCCGCTGCCGCACGCCGCCACGATGTTCGACGGGTCGAAAGCCGTGTTGTCGGTGGTGCACACGGCCTGGTACTGGGCCCCGTTGTGGGTCAGCAGCGTGATGTAGAGGAGACCCGGGTTGGCCTCGGTGACCGAGGTCGCGGTGCCGATGACACACGTCGGCGCGTTGTCGAGGGCGTCGAGGTTGATCCACACGCCCGTGTTCCGGCTGTCGTTGAGGAACGCGTTTCCTTGCGCGTCGCTCGCGACGCGGAAGATCACCGGGCCCGGGAAGTTGACGTAGTCCGGAGCGGCAGAGCTGACGTCGCGCGCGCCGCACTTCTTGCCCGACGCCATGGAGCTGCTGGAGTTCGGGGCGCTCCCCGGGCCGTCGTCGGCGACCGCGGACGGGACCATGAGGGCCCCGAGCAGGACCGCTCCCGATACGACCGACATGCCCCGCGCAGCCCAAGCCAGCTTCTTCATGTGCTTCCTTTCCTGGAGGGAGGCACTCCGCCGCACGCGGAGTGGCCACTTCTACGGGAACGGGTATCCCCCCACCCCAGCAAAAAGTCACGTTACGTTATGAGATGTCACTCTTTGGAACGGCTAGAGACGTCGAATGGCGGCGGCGCGGCAGGCGGCCGCGCCCGCGGCGCCCGCCAGGAGCAGCGCCCCCGCGAAGGCCGTGAGCGGCAGCGGTGCGGATCCCGAGCGCGCCCCCGCGACCAGGGCCGACAGCGCCCCGTGGGCCGGAGAGGGCGCGAGGACCAGGGCCAGCAGGGAGCCGAGGGCCGCGGCCAGGACTCCGTAGCCGCGGCGTCGTACCAGCGGCCTGCTGCACAGCGCCCCCACGGCGGCGCCGGTCAGCGCGCACACCGCCACCGCCAGACCGCCCGCGAGGGCGGTCCGGGCGGGGTCGGGCCCGACCCGGTCACCGAGCAGCAGCGCCACGGCCGCGCCCGCGCCGCCGGTGGGCAGCGCCCCGGCGAGGGCGGTGAGCAGGGCCGCCGCCTGCACCCGGGCCGGACCGGCCGCGGCGGCGGCGACGTCGCGGGCCGCGGCGGGCTCGCTGGTGACGCAGATCCGCACCAGCCAGGCCGTCAGCGGGACCAGGCCGGCGGCCGCGTAGCCGAGGGAGTCGAGCACCGGGTCGCCCGGCCGGATCCCGACGGCCACGAAGGCGGCGTAGAGGGCGAAGGGGGCGAGCCAGCGCTGGGAGCGCAGCAGCAGCGCGCCCTGGTAACGGACGAGGGCGGTCACGGCAGTTCCTCCACGGCGCGGACGTGCCAGGGCGGGCGGGCGGTGAGCAGGACGCGCAGGACCTCGTCGGAGCGGTGGGCGGCCACGATCAGCACCACGGCGCCGTCGGGACCGGGGCGCCCGTCGAGCCCCGGCGGCAGCGGGCCGCCGGGCGGTCCGGCGGCCCGGATCCGTACCCGGGGCCCCGCCGGCTTGGACCGGGGTGCGTGCAGGGGAACGGGAACCAGCGCGGTCCCCTCGACCCGGTGGTGGGCGTCGGGGGCGCCCGCGAGCCGGCCCGGGTCGTGGTCCACGAACACCACGGCGGCTCCGGCGGCGGTGCGTTCGGCGACGGCGAGGTCCAGCTCGGCGCGGGCCGCGGCGTCCAGCCCGGTCCACGCCTCGTCGAGGACGAGGAGCTCCGGCTCGGCGAGCAGGGCCTGGGCGACGGCCACCTTCTGGCTGGTCCCCTTGGACAGTTCGGCCATCGGGGTGCGGGCGTGCCCGGCGGCCCCGAACCGCTCCAGCCAGTGCTCCGCCCGCCGGGCCGCGGTGGTCCGCCCGAGGCCGTGCACCCGGCCCAGGTGGGTCAGGTAGGAGACGGCCGTGAGCGGCAGCGCCGCCGGGAAGCGCTCGGGCACGTAGGCGGTGCGGCGCGGGCGACCGTCGACGCGCCCCTCGGTCGGGGTGTCGATCCCGGCGACGAGCCGCAACAGGGTGGACTTGCCGCCGCCGTTGCCGCCCTCGATCCGTACGAGGGCTCCGGGCGGCAGCTCCATCGAGACCCCGCGCAGCACCCAGGGTCGACGCGGCCCGTAACGCCGGCCCACATCGGTGAGGTTCAGTGCGCGGCCGCCGTCTCGGTGACCTCGCTCGGGCGGACGATCACGAAGCCCTCGCCGCGCAGCATCAGCTGGACGGCCTCGCCGGAGCCCCCGCGGATCATCGAGCCGACCGACTGGGAGCGGTGCAGTCCGGTCTCCAGCTGGGCGCTCCAGCCGACGACCGCGTCCGTGTCGACGTAGACCGGGGCCTGGGCGGTGACCGGGATGATGATCGGGTTGCCGTCGCAGATCACGGCGAGCTTGCCGGTGCCGGTGAAGACGCTGTTGAAGAGGCCGCCGCCGGTCATGCCGGCGCCCTTCACCATCTTGATCTCGTAGGACAGGGTCGGGTCGAAGCAGAGCACGTTGCGGCCGTTGACGGTGAGGGCGTCACCCGGTTCGAAGTCGATGATGAAGCAGTTGGCCGCCTGGTGGGCGAACCAGGCCTCGCCCTGGCCGCGCACGGACATCAGCGCCAGGCCCTCGCCCGTCACGGCGCGCTTCAGCATCCCGCCTATGCCCTGGCCCTTGCGCTCGAACTGGAGGTTGCCGCGGAAGGCGACCATCGAGCCCTGACGGGCCAGCATTTCACCGTTGACGTTGTACTTGACGGACTTGGCGTTCTGCAGGCTCATGCCGGGGGTGACGGCGGCCTGGGCCAGGTTCTCGGACGCGAAAAGATCACTCTTCATGCCGCCGATCCTCACCCGCGGCGAGCACCCGGGACATCCTCCTTGAGGTGGAGCCTGGCATCCTTGGCCGGATGAGCAGCCAGCACCCGAACGACATCTCCGACGTGCCCGCGGTCGGCGCGGACAGCCCCTTCCGGGAGGAGCACGCCCTGCGCGACGAGGCCCCGCAGTTCGTCCTGCCGCTGGTGGTCCGGATCGAGAAGGCGGAGCCGCCGGCCCGGACCGACGCCCTGGAGACGGCCGCCCGCGCGGTGCTGGTGCTGCTCACCGACGAGCGGGCGCAGGGCGAGGGCGAGTGGGCCGAGGCGGTCCGCGACTGGCAGGACGCGCGGATCCGCAAGGTGGTCCGGCGCGCCCGCGGGGCGGAGTGGCGCAAGGCGCAGACCCTGCCGGGTGTCACGGTGCACGGGGACACCTCGGAGGTACGGGTCTTTCCGCCGGTGCCCCTGGACGGCTGGCCCAAGGAGCTCGCGAAGCTCCAGGTGTCGGGCACCGATCTGGACGATCCCGAGCCGGTGGCCGCGGTCGAGGACCCGGAGCTGCCCGTGCTGTGGCTCAACCCGGGCCTCGACATGTCGGCCGGCAAGGCGATGGCCCAGGCCGGGCACGCGGCGCAGCTGGCGTGGTGGGAGCTGACCGGCGCGGAGAAGGCCGCCTGGCGCGACTCCGGCTTCCGGCTGGCCGTACGGACGGCCGCGCGCGAGCGGTGGGCGGAACTGGCCGGGAGCGGGCTGCCGGTGGTGCGCGACGCCGGGTTCACCGAGATCGCGCCGGGCAGCGCGACGGTGGTCTCCGACCATCCGGCGCTGCGCGCCCGGCTCTGACGGAGCCGCCCGAGGACCCGGCGCGAGCGCGGGAACCTCAAATGTTGCTCTGAACGTCCCCTGCTGCGGTTGGCGCGACCGCGTCGGGGCCATGACATCGGCACACGATGCGTTGAGAGGGGGCGAGGGGACATGAAGCCCATGGCACACCTGGGGGTGGGCATCGGCTGGCGGCCGGAGATCGCGGACGCCATCGAGCGGCTGCCCGGCCTCGACTGGGTCGAGGTGGTGGCCGAGAACATCTGTCCGGGCCACCTGCCCGAGGCACTGCTGCGGCTGCGCGAGCGCGGCACGAAGGTCGTGCCGCACGGGGTCTCGCTCGGCCTCGGCGGCGCCGACCGGCCGGACCCGGCGAAGCTGGCGGCGCTCGGAGAGCGGGCGGTGGCGCTGGGGGCGCCGCTCGTCACCGAGCACATCGCGTTCGTACGGACCTCCTCGCCGGTGCTGGAGGCCGGGCACCTGCTGCCGGTGCCGCGCACGCGCGACGCGCTGGACGTGCTGTGCGAGAACGTACGGATCGCGCAGGACGCGCTGCCCGTGCCGCTGGCGCTGGAGAACATCGCGGCGCTGTTCTCGTGGCCGGGCGAGGAGCTGACCGAGGGCCGGTTCCTCACGGAGCTGGTCGAACGGACCGGGGTCCGGCTGCTCGTCGACGTGGCCAACCTGCACACCAACCGGGTCAACCGGGGCGAGGACCCGGCGGCCGTCCTCGACGCGATCCCGCTGGAGGCGCTGGCGTACGTGCACGTGGCGGGCGGGGTCGAGCGGGACGGCGTCTGGCACGACACGCACGCGCACCCGGTGCCGCCGGTGGTGCTCGACCTGCTCGCCGCGCTCCGCTCGCGGGTGGACCCGCCGGGCGTGCTGCTGGAGCGGGACGACGACTTCCCGCCGGAGGCGGAGCTCGCGGGCGAACTGGAGGCGATCCGGGCGGTGGTGACGGCCGGCCCCGCGGCGGGGGTCCGCCCGGACACCGCGCCGGATGCCGCAGCCGCGTCGGAGGCCGCCGCCGCGTCCGAGGCCGCCGCCGGGCCCGGGGGCCGCGTCGCCGCCGAGGCCGCCCGGACCCGGGTCGCGCTCGGGCAGGCCGCGCTGCTGTCGGCGCTGGTGGCCGGGACCCCCGTTCCCGAGGGCTTCGACCGCGGGCGCATCCGCGTGCAGGCCCGGGCGCTGGCCGCCAAGCGGGCCGACGTCGTGGCCAAGGTGGCTCCGGAGCTGCCCGGGCTGCTGGGCGGCCGCGGCCCGTACCGCGAGGCGTTCCTCGCCTATGCCAAGAGCCGCCCGATGACCGCCGGATACCGGCGGGACGCGCTGGACTTCGCCGAACACCTGCTGATCCGGGACCTGCCGGCCGATCCCGCCGACCGGCGCCGGCTCACCGCCTGGTGGCGGGAACGGGCCGGGGTGCGGCCGCCCCGCCGGGTCGTCCGCTGGGCCCGCGCGCTCGCGGGGAGGGCGGCATGAACCTCCTCGCCGTGGCGGTCTGGGCCGCCGTAGCCGTCTCCTCCTTCCTGCTGCTGCGCGGGGTGCGCAGGGGCCGCCCCGCCGCGACGGGATCCGCGGCCGCTCTCCACGACCTGTCCGAGGCCGCCTTCGTGGTGGGCGGGCCGGCCACGGTCGTGGACGCCGCGCTCGTCTCGATGCTCGGCGACGGCCGCCTCGTGGTCGGTGGCCCGGGCATCGTCCAGGTGCGTCCCGGGGCGCGGGCCGTCGACCCGGCCGAGCGCGCCGTGCTCCAGGCCCACGCGGGGGCTCCCTCGGGCTGGCTCTACCAGGTGCGGTACGCCGCCATGTGCGACCCGGCCGTCCAGGAGATCGGGGACGCGCTGGCCGACCGCGGGCTGGTCCGGCCGCCCGGATCCGGCCGGAGCCGGCGCCGCTGGGGGCTGGTCCAGACCGTCGTGTGCGCGCTCCTGATCCCGGTGTCGCTGGTCCTGACCTTCGTGGGGCTCGCCCTCGACAGCGGCGCCCAGGTGCCGTTCATCGTGAAGGTGCTGCCGGTGCTGGTGATCGGCATCGTCGTGGGCGTGATCGGCTCGGTCCGGGCCAAGAGCCGGGTCACCGGGGCGGGGCTGCGGGCGCTGCGGGCGCTGCGTTCCGCGTACGTGAACGACCGGACCCCGCACGTCCAGACGGCCCTGTTCGGACTGCGCGGCCTGCGCGACCCGTACCTGCGCCAGCAGCTGGTGCCCGCCGCCCGCGGCACCCGGCTGGCCGCCGCGCAGTCGGGCGCGCGCTCCCACCACACCCACCACCACGCCCACGGTTCGTCGTCCGATTCCTCGGACGTGCTGCTGCCGGTGGTGTGGTGCGCCGCGGGCGACGGCGGGAGCGGGGGTTCGGGCTGCGGTGCCTCGGGCGGCGGCTGCGCCTCCTCCGGCAGCGGCTGCGGGGGCAGCGGCTCCGGTTGCTCCGGCGGCAGCGGGTCGAGCTGCGGCAGCTCGTCCGGTTCCAGTTGTTCGAGCAGTTCGGGCTCCAGCTGTTCCAGCAGTTCGAGTTCGAGCTGTTCCAGCAGCAGTTCCTGATCCGCCGACGGGGGCACGGTGGGCGACACCCGCCGGTGATCCTTTACAACGGACCCGGTCCGGCCTCTCATCACTTCATACGATGAGAGGCAGGCCCCCGTCATGCGGACGCGACTCGCGCGCCACGGAGCCGCCGTCGCGGCGCTCTCCCTCGCCCTCTGCACACCGGCCGCCGGCGCCGCACCGGTCCCGCCGACCGCCGAAGCCGAGTGGGCCGACGCTGTTCCGGCCGGAGCCGAGTCGGCCGGAGCGGCGCTCGCCGCCCGCCGCGCCGCCACCGCCCGCCTCGACTTCCGCGCCTGCCCCGACGTCGAGGGGCTGTCCGGCCCGGTCCGCTGCGCCGAGCTGCGCGTACCGCTGGACTACGCCCGCCCCGACGGCCCGCAGATCTCCCTCACGGTGAGCCGGGTCGCCGCCACCCGCGCCCGCGGAGCCGTCCGCCAGGGCGCGCTCGTCCACCACCCCGGCGGCCCCGGAGCCTCCGGCATGCACTTCCCGCTCGTCGCCGAACTACCCGAGTGGCAGCGGATCGCCGCCGCCTACGACCTCGTCGGCTACGCCCCGCGCGGCGTCGGCCGCTCGGCCCCGCTGTCCTGCCAGGACCCCGCCGAACGCGCCACGGGCCCCACCCAGGAGCCGGCCGAGCCCTCCCCCGCGTACAAGCGGCAGCGCGTCCGGGCCGCCCGGGCCTACGCCCGCGGCTGCGCGCAGCGGGCCGGCGCGGCCCTGCCGTACTACTCGACCCTGAACAACGCCCGCGACCTGCACGTCCTGCGCGCCGCGCTCGGCGAGGACCGGCTGACCTTCCTGGGCGCCTCGTACGGCACCTACCTCGGCGCCGTCTACGCCACCCTGCACCCGGGCCACGTCCGCCGGATGGTCCTGGACTCGGCGGTCGATCCCGACCCGCGCCGCGTCTGGTACCGCAACACCCTCGCCCAGGGGCCCGCCTTCGAGCGCCGCTGGTACGACTTCCGCGCCTGGGCCGCCCGGCACCACGCCACGTACCGCCTCGGCGCCACCCCCGCGGCCGTGCAGGCGAGCTACGAGCGGGTCCGGGACGCGGTGGCCCGTACCCCCGCCGGCGGGAGGGTCGGCACCGGTGAACTCCGGGCCGCCTACCTCCAGGTCGCGTACGACGACGACGTCTGGCCGCAGCGGGCGTCGGCCCTGGCGGCCTTCCTGCGCGGCGATCCGGCGCAACTGACCGCGCAGGCCGCTCCGGACCCGGCGGGGGCGGCCGCGGCGGAGAACGCGACGGCCGTCTACACGGCGGTGCTGTGCAACGACGCCCCCTGGCCCGCGGACTGGGAGACCTGGGAGCGCGACCACACCGTGCCGGCCCGCGAGGCCCCCTTCGAGACCTGGGCCCATGCTTTCCTGCACCTGCCGTGCGCCTCCTGGCCGGTGCCGCGGCGGCAGCGGCCTGTGGCGGTCGAGGGGCCGGCCGGGCTGCCGCGGACGCTGGTGGTCGCGGCGGAGCGGGACGGGGCGACCCCGTACGCGGGGGCGCTGGAGCTCCAGCGGCGGCTCGGCGCCGGGGCCGGGCTGGTGACGGAGGCGGGGGCCGGCTCGCACGGAGTGGTCGGCGGACGCAACGACTGCGTGGACCGGCACGTGGAGCGGTATCTGCTGACGGGCGCCGTCCCGGGGTGGCGCGTCAGGTGTGCGCCGCATCCGGAGCCCGCACCGGTGTCGCTGGACGACCGGGCAGCGGGCGCCCGCGGGGCGCTGCTGCCGCCAGTCGTCTGAACTTCCGGGCGGGATCTCCGGCTGCGTCGTTTCGGGGGCAGGGCCTCCCGATCCACCGGAGGAACTCACCTGACGGTGTGGTCGTCCTCCGGTCCTTCCCCCCAGGGGAGGTATCAGGCGAGCCCGGCCACCAGATCGGCGACGGACTTGCGGCGTCCGGTGTAGAAGGGCACCTCTTCCCGGACGTGCATGCGGGCCTCGGAGGCGCGCAGGTGACGCATGAGGTCGACGATGCGGTACAGCTCGTCCGCCTCGAAGGCCAGCATCCACTCGTAGTCGCCCAGCGAGAAGGAGGCGACGGTGTTGGCGCGGACGTCGGGGTAGCCGCGGGCCATCTTGCCGTGGTCGGCGAGCATGCGGCGACGGTCCTCGTCCGGCAGCAGGTACCAGTCGTAACTGCGCACGAAGGGGTACACGCTGACGTAGTCGCGGGCGACCTCGTCGGCGAGGAAGGCCGGGATGTGCGACTTGTTGAACTCGGCCGGGCGGTGCAGGGCCATGTTCGACCACACCGGCTCCAGCGCGCGGCCCAGCTTCGTGCGGCGGAACAGGTTGTACGCGGTCTGCAGCTCGTCCGCGGTCTCCGCGTGCCACCAGATCATGATGTCGGCGTCGGCGCGCAGGCCGGAGACGTCATAGGTGCCGCGGACGGTGATGTCCTTGGCGGCCAGCTGGTCGAACAGCTCCTGGACCTCGTCGGCGAAACCGGCGCGGTCCTCGGGCAGGACGTCCTTCAGCTTGAAGACGGACCACAGGGTGTAGCGGATGACCTCGTTGAGGTCCTTCGCCTTCTTCCCCGCGTTGGGAATCTTCTCTGGTGCAGTCATGTTCCTATTGTCCCGTGCGCTGATCAGTGGTCGGCGCCAGGGGTGCCGTACGCGCGCCGAGGGAGGCGAGCACCGCCCGCGCGGCGCGGTCGGCGCTGCCGATGCAGGCCGGGATGCCCACCCCGTCGTAGAGCGCGCCGCACACCGCGAGGCCCGGCAGGGCGGCGACGGCCGCGCGGATCCGGGCGACGCGGTCGAGGTGGCCGACCGGGTACTGGGGCAGCCCGCCGTCCCAGCGGGTCACGGTGGAGGCGACCGGCCGGGCCGCGAGGCCCACGGCCTCGCCGAGGTCCGCGAGGGAGACGTCGACCAGCTCGCCGTCCTCGCGTCCCAGGTCGGCCTCGTCGCCGTACCGGCCCACCGAGGTGCGCAGCAGGAAGAGCTCGGGATCCGCCCCCGCCCAGGCCCACTTGTTGCTGGAGAAGGTGGAGGCCTTGATGGTCCGGCCGTCCACGGGCGGTACGAGGAACCCGCTGGCGTCCCCGCCGGCGACGGCGGCCGGCAGGTCGGAGCGGCGGAAGGCCATGGTGACCAGGGCCATCGAGGCGTATTCGACGCCGCGCAGTTCGGCGGCGGCGGTGGGCGCGAGCCCGTCGAGCAGGCGGGCGGCGGGCCCGGCCGGGGTGGCCAGGACCACTCCGTCGGCCTCGATGATCTCGGTGGTCCCGGCGGTCCCGCCGGTCCCGGCGCCGGCCACGATCCGCCAGCCTTCAGCCGTACGCGTGACCTCGGTGACGGGGGCGCCGGTGACGATCCGCGCTCCGGCCGCGCGGCAGGCCTCGGCCACGGCGAGCGGCAGCCGTCCGATGCCGCCGTCGATGCCGGCGAAGACCGGACCGGCCTGCTGGGGCTGGGCCGCGGCCCGGCGCTGCAGTTCCCGTACGCCGTCGAAGAGCAGGGCGTACGTCCGGGCGGCCTCGAAGAGCTGGGGGACGGCGGCCCGCATGGAGATGCGGTAGGCGTTGCCGGCGTAGACCCCGCCGAGCAGCGGCTCCACCAGCCGGTCGACGACCTCGTGGCCGAGCCGGGCGGCGACGTACGCGCCGACGGCGACGTCCTCGCCGAGCTCGGCGGGCGGCAGTTCGCGTTCGGCCTCGATGCGGGCCAGGGCCTGCGCGGAGAGCACGCCGGAGGCGGCGAGCGGCGCCAGGTCGCCCGGGACCCCCATGACGTGCCCGCGCGGCATCGGCCGGAGCGCGCCGCGGGTCCACAGGTGGGCGGTGGCGGTGGCGGGCGGCTGCACGGATTCGCCGAGGCCCACGGCCCGGGCGAGGGCCACGCCTTCGGGGCGGCGGGCGAGCATGGATTCGGCGCCGAGGTCGACGCGGGCCCCGGCGAGCTCGCCGGCGTACAGCTTGCCGCCGAGGCGCGGTCCGGCCTCCAGCAGCGTGACGCGGGCCCCTTCGGCGAGCAGCCGGTGGGCCGCCGCGAGGCCGGCGATGCCGCCGCCGATGACGACGACGTGGCCGGGGGAGCCCGGTCGGCCCGGCCGATCCGTACGCATGTCCGCTTCGTGCATGGACACATCGTCTCAGACCGATCATCGAGGCCGGACCGTGACCGCATCGGGACCGGCCCGGGACCGTGTGAGCGAAACCCGCGACGGGGCTCCGTGCGTCGAAACGGCAACACCAGCCGATCTCCGGGGGTTTGCAAGATGCGTGCTCCGCACAGACACCGTTCCGCGGCGGCCCTGGCCGCCCTCTCCCTGGCCGGGGCGCTCGCGCTCACCGGCTGCGGCGCCGACGCCGACGGCAAGGCGTCCTCGGCGGACCGGGCGGCGGTCGCGCCTCCGCCCGCCCAGGACGGCAAGGCCCCGGAGGGGGCGAAGGGTGCCGCGGCGGCTCCCGCCCCGTCCGCGGCTCCGGGCGACAAGAACGCCCCGCCGGCGGCCGCGGTCCGGCCGAACGTGATCCGCACGGCGACGCTCGGCATCGAGACGACGGACGCCCAGAAGGCCCTCGCTGCGGCCCGCGCCGCGGCCGACGGGGCGGGCGGCTACGTCGGCAACGAGTCCACCCGGCGCGGCGAGGACGGCCGGATGACCTCGACGGTGACCCTTCGCGTGCCCGGCGAGCGCTACGACGCGGTGCTCGGCGCCATGGAGGGCAGCGGCAGGCTCCTGCACCGCAAGGTCGACGCGCAGGACGTCACCGAGAAGGTCGCCGACATCGGCAGCCGCGTCGCCTCGCAGCAGGCGAGCGTGGCCCGGGTGCGGGAGATGATGGGCAAGGCCACGGCGCTGAGCGAGGTGGTGATGCTGGAGAGCGAGCTGAGCCGGCGCCAGTCCGACCTGGAGTCGCTGCAGGCACAGCAGAACGCGCTGAGGGACCAGACCGCGATGGGCACCATCACGCTGGAGGTCTCGGAGCCCGCGCCGAAGCCGGCGGCCGCGGAGAAGAAGAAGGACAAGGAGCCCACCTTCCTGGGCGCCCTGCGGGGCGGTTGGGAGGTCTTCACCAGGATCGTGCGGTACCTGACGGTGGCGGTGGGCGCGCTGCTCCCGTTCGCGCTGACGGCCGCAGTCGTGGCGCTGCTGGTCCGGCTGTACCGGCGGCGGCGCCCTGCCCGCCCGAAGGCGGCCCCGGTCACGGCCTCCGGCCCGGCCCCGGCCCCGGTCCCCGTCGCCGTCCCGCAGCGGACCGCGGGCCAGGTCCCGGCGCCCCGGACACCGGCTTCGGACCCCGGCGCGGACGCGGACCCGAACGTGCGGGACTGAACGCGCGTTCGCCCGTAGCGTGTTCACCATCCGATGTCGGGGTGAAGGGGCGGTACGGACGATGGCGACGGAACGACTGGTGGTGGTCGGCGGTGACGCGGCGGGGATGTCCGCCGCGTCACAGGCCCGCAGGCTCAAGGGCCCGGAGGAGCTGGAGATCGTCGCCTTCGAGCGCGGGCACTTCACCTCGTACTCCGCGTGCGGCATTCCGTACTGGGTCGGCGGCCGGGTGGCCGAGCGCGACGACCTGATCGCCCGCACCCCCGAGGAGCACCGCGTCCGCGGCATCGACCTGCGCACCCGCACGGAGGTCGTGGAGCTGGACCTGCCCGGGTCCCGGGTCCGCGCCCGCGATCTGGACAGCGGATCCGAATCCTGGACGGGCTACGACAAGCTCGTCCTGGCCACGGGCGCGCGTCCCGTCCGCCCCCGGCTCCCCGGCATCGGCGCGCACGGGGTCCACGGCATCCAGACCCTGGACGACGGCCAGCGCCTGATGCGGTCGCTGGAGCGCACCCCGGGCCGCCGGGCGGTCGTGGTCGGCGCGGGCTACATCGGCGTGGAGATGGCGGAGGCCCTGGTGGAGCGGGGCTACGAGGTGACCGTGCTGCACCGGGGCGCGCAGCCGATGGCCACGCTGGACCCGGACATGGGCGGCCTGGTGCACAGCGCGATGAACCGCATGGGGATCCGCACGGTCTCCGGCGCCGAGGTCACCAAGATTCTCACGGACGAGCAGGGCCGGGTCCGTGCGGTGGCCACGGCCGCGGGTGAGGAGTACGAGGCGGACGTGGTCGTGCTCGGCATCGGCGTGGAGCCCCGTACGGCCCTCGCCCGGGCCGCGGGCCTGCCGCTCGGCCCGTCGGGCGGCATCCTCACGGACCTCTCGATGCGCGTGCGGGGGCACGAGGACGTGTGGTCGGGCGGCGACTGCGTGGAGGTCCTGGACCTGGTCGCGGGCCGCACCCGGCACATCCCGCTGGGCACGCACGCCAACAAGCACGGTCAGGTGATCGGCTCCAACGTCGGCGGCGGCTACGCGACCTTCCCCGGGGTCGTCGGCACGGCGGTCAGCAAGGTGTGCGACCTGGAGATCGCCCGTACGGGACTGCGCGAGCGGGACGCCCTGGAGGCGGGCCTGCGCTTCGTGACGGCCACGATCACCTCCACCACGACGGCGGGCTACTACCCGGGCGCGGCGCAGATGACGGTGAAGATGCTGGCGGAACGCCGCACGGGTCGCCTGCTGGGCGTCCAGATCGTCGGCGGCGCGGGTTCCGCGAAGCGGGTGGACATCGCCGCGGTCGCCCTGACGGCCGGCATGACCGTGGACCAGGTCGTCGCCCTCGACCTGGGCTACGCCCCGCCCTTCTCCCCCGTCTGGGACCCCGTCCTGGTGGCAGCCCGCAAGGCCGTCTCCGCGGTCCGCTCGGCGGGGGTCTAGCTCCCGTGCGCGCCAGACGGGCGAAGCCTCGGCGCGTGCCCCGTCACGCGGGGCACGGGCCGAGGCTTCGATCGGGTCGGGGTGCGGTGTGCGCTCAGCGGGCCGTCTTGGTGTGGACGTAGTCCACCAGACGGGTCAGCGCGTCCGGGTCGGTCGTCGGGAGGACGCCGTGGCCCAGGTTGAAGACGTGGCCCTCCAGGCCGGCCGCGGCCGCGAGGACCTCGTCCGCCTTGGTCTCGACGGCCTCCGGGGTGGAGAAGAGCACCGCCGGGTCAAGGTTGCCCTGGAGCGCCTTGCCGGGGCCCACCCGGCGGGCGGCCTCGTCCAGCGCGACCCGGTAGTCGACGCCCATGACGTCGGCGCCGGCCTCGCCCATGAGGCCGAGGAGCTCGCCCGTGCCCACGCCGAAGTGGATCCGCGGGACCCCGTACGAGGCGACGGACTGCAGGACCTTCGCCGAGGCGGGCATCACCGAGCGGCGGTAGTCCGCCGGGGCGAGCGCGCCGACCCAGGAGTCGAAGAGCTGGACGGCGGAGGCGCCGGCCTCGATCTGGACCTTCAGGAAGGCGGAGGTGATCTCCGCGAGCCGGTCCAGCAGGTCGGCCCACAGCTCCGGGTCCCCGTACATGAGGGCCTTGGTGTGCTCGTGGTTCTTCGAGGGGCCGCCCTCGACGAGGTAGCTCGCGAGGGTGAAAGGCGCGCCCGCGAAACCGATCAACGGCGTGGCGCCCAGTTCACTCGTGAGCATGCCGATCGCCTCGGTGACGTACGAGACGTCCTCGGGGGTGAGGTCGCGCAGCTGTGCGAGGTCCTCGCGCCGGCGGATCGGCTGGGCGACGACCGGGCCGACGCCCGGCTTGATGTCCAGGTCGACGCCGATGGCCTTCAGCGGGACCACGATGTCGGAGAAGAAGATCGCCGCGTCGACGTCGTGGCGGCGCACCGGCTGCAGGGTGATCTCGGTGACCAGGTCGGGGCGCATGCAGGACTCCAGCATGGCCGTGCCCTCGCGCACCTTGCGGTACTCCGGGAGGGAGCGCCCGGCCTGCCGCATGAACCACACCGGGGTGTGCGGCACCGGCTCGCGTCGGCACGCCTTCAGGAAGGCGGAATCGTACGTCTGACTCGGCTGGCCCGTCGGGCGTTCGTTGGCACTCACGACCCAAATCTTCGCACGTATGAAGAAGTGCCCGACCCGGCGCGGGTGTCCCTGCGCCGTACGGCCGCACATACCGCCTAGTCTTCCCCGCATGGCTGCGGCTCAGGGACGATTTTCAGATGGCGCTGACGGTGTGGACAGCGCGAAGGAGAGCTCCGTCCCGCTCCCGTTCCGCCGGGCGGTCGACGGCTTGAAGAAGACGCGGCTGCGCCCGGGCATCGAGATCGACCCGACGAAACCGCCCCAGAGACTGGCCCCGCACGCCTACGCGCTGGAGGCCGCGGTGGTCGACGGTGAGGACGACCTCGCCGACGGCCGGCTGATCCTGCTCCACGATCCGGCCGGGCACGACGCCTGGCACGGGACCTTCCGGCTGGTGACGCTCGTACGGGCGGAGCTGGAGCCCGAGATGGCCGCGGACCCGCTCCTCCCCGAGGTGTGCTGGTCCTGGCTGACGGGCGCGCTGGACGCGCGCGGGCTGACGTACGGGGAGGCGAGCGGGACCGTGACCATGGCGGGCTCGCACTACTTCGGCGGGCTCGCGGAGCGGCGCCCGGCCACGCAGATCGAGATCAGAGCCTCGTGGACGCCCCGCGAGGGGGTGGGCGGGGTGCCGGACACCTCGGCGCACCTGGCGGCGTGGTGCGAGCTGCTGTGCCAGATCGCAGGGCTGCCGCCGGTGGGTCCGACGGACACCGCCACGGGGGTCGTCTCCCTGCCACAGCGGCGCGGTCCGCACCACCCGTAGCCGCTGGGCCGTACGGCCGCCCCGAGGGCCGTCCGCGGACGGTCGCCGATCCCGCGACGGAGTGTCGGAAGGCGGCGTCCGATGCGGGCTTCTGATCACCCGATGATCGATCGTGCGTCCGAATTGCCCGAATTGTTACTCACCAAATCGTGATCATTCCCTAAAGCCGGGCGGGTGACGTGCCGAAGGAGTCAGTGACCATCCGTACGGTTCGCACCGGCTTCCTTCCCCGAGCCGGCCGTCCCGCCACTCCCCCAGGAGGCCTAGGTGTCCGTTCTTCTCGAGCAGCCCGCAAGCCTGGTCGCCTACCGCCCGAACAAGCCGACGGCCATGGTCGTCGTGGCCGACCCGCGCGTCCGCTCCACCGTGACCCGCCATCTGTGGGCCCTCGGAGTCCGTGACGTGATCGAGGCGTCGTCCATCGCGGAGGCCCGCCCCCGCGTCGGCAGCCCGCGCGACATCTGCGTGGCCGACGTGCACCTGCCCGACGGTTCCGGTCTCACCCTGCTCTCCGAGACCCGCGCCGCCGGCTGGCCCAACGGTCTGGCCCTGTCGGCCGCCGACGACATCGGCGCCGTGCGCAACGCCCTCGCGGGCGGAGTCAAGGGCTACGTCGTCACCGGTACGCGGACCAACATCGGGCTCCCCACCCGCCCCGGCGCCGCCCCCATCGGCGCCGCGGCCGCCCGTATGCACCGCCGCCCCCCGGGTGCCCCGAGCCACCCGGGCGGCTACCGCGAGCTGTCCGGCCGCGAGGTCGAGGTCCTGCGCCTCGTCGCGGAAGGCCAGTCCAACAAGGCCATCGGCGTCTCGATGGGCCTGTCCGCCCTGACCGTCAAGTCCCACCTCGCCCGGATCGCCCGCAAGCTGGGCACCGGTGACCGCGCCGGAATGGTCGCCGTCGCGCTGCGCACCGGGATCATCCACTGAGCACGGGGCGGAGCTCCCGGATACCGTCCCCCGGACCCGGTCCGGGGGAACCTCCCGGGATACCCCCGGAAAACTCCCCGCGTACTGCTCGCGCCCGTCGCCGGAACGTTCCGGCGACGGGCGCGTCGTATACACGGATACCCTTGACCGGTGACCGACGCCCAAGAGACCGCAGCAGACCTGCGCACCACCACCGGGGGCGGCCCCCCGGACGACGTCGTTGTTCCGCCCGGTGGGCTGCCGATCCCGTTGCTGGAGCCCCGTGAGGGCATCCCGCCGGTGGTCGCCGACGCGGACGCCCTGGCCGAAGTGGTCGCGGCTTTCGCCGCGGGCACCGGCCCCGTCGCCGTCGACGCCGAGCGAGCCTCCGGATACCGCTACGGCCAGCGCGCCTACCTGGTGCAGCTGCGCCGCGAGGGTGCGGGGTCCGCGCTGATCGACCCGGTGGGCTGCCCCGACCTGTCCGCGCTGGGCGAGGCCCTGTCCGGCACCGAGTGGATCCTGCACGCCGCCACCCAGGACCTGCCCTGCCTGCGCGAAATAGGCATGGTGCCCACCTCCCTCTTCGACACCGAGCTGGCCGGCCGCCTGGCCGGCTTCCCCCGGGTCGGACTCGGCGCGATGGTCGAGAGCGTGCTCGGCTACGCGCTGGAGAAGGGCCACTCCGCCGTCGACTGGTCCACCCGCCCGCTTCCCGAGCCGTGGCTGCGCTACGCCGCTCTGGACGTGGAGCTGCTGGTGGACCTGCGGGACGCGCTGGAGAAGGAGCTGGACCGGCAGGGCAAGCTGGAGTGGGCCCACCAGGAGTTCGACGCCATCGCCTCCGCCCCGCCCGCGCCGCCCCGCAAGGACCCCTGGCGCCGTACGTCCGGCATGCACAAGGTGCGCCGGCGCCGTCAGATGGCGGTCGTACGGGAGCTGTGGGAGTCCCGGGACCGGATCGCGCAGCGGCGCGACGTGTCGCCCGGCAAGGTGCTGGGCGACGCCGCGATCGTCGAGGCTGCGCTGGCCCTGCCCGCGAACGTGCACACCCTGTCCGCCCTGCCCGGCTACGGGCAGCGGATGGGCCGGCGCCAGCTGGACCAGTGGATGGCCGCCGTGGACCGGGCGAAGGCCCTGCCCGAGAACGAGCTGCCGCAGCCGGGGGCGACTCCGGCCGGTCCGCCGCCGCCGCGTTCCTGGGTGGACAAGGACCCGGCGGCCGCGGCCCGGCTGTCGGCGGCCCGTACCGCCGTGTCCGCGCTGGCGGAGGCCCTCAACCTGCCCCAGGAGAACCTGATCACCCCGGACACGGTCCGCCGGCTGTGCTGGGAGCCGCCGCAGCGCGTCGACGCGGACACGGTGGCCGTGGCCCTGGCGGGCTACGGCGCCCGCCCGTGGCAGATCGAGCAGGTCACCCCGGCCCTGGTCACGGCCCTGGCCGCGACCGCCTGACCCCGCTCCTCCGCGCGCAGGCCCCCGGCTCCCCGCCGGGGGCCTGCGCGCGTTCACGGCGCGGGGGTGATGTTGCCCTCCTTGTCCATAAGGAAGCTGCCCTGGGTGTGCCCTTCGATCGCGGTGTGCTTGAGCCATTCGCGGGACAGGTGGTGCACGTGCTTGGACGCCCGCTCCCACGGGATCTGGTGACCGGCGCAGGCCACCTTGAACATCAGCTTCTTCGCGCCGGGAATGGTTTTGTAGAGCTCGGTGACGGAGAGGAAGGGCACGGTCCCCGCCGGACTCTGGACCGTCTGGTCACGCTCTCCGTACGCGATGAGCACGGGCACCTTGTCACCGAGCACTCCGTGGAGCTTGGCACCGGTCTTGTTCCAGCCCCACCAGAAGGGGTTGCGGTAGCGGAGCACCCCCTGCGGCGCCCCGGAGGCGGTCGGCGGACCCCAGGTGCGGCCCAGCGTGTCGCTTTCCATGATCGCGGCCCACACCTTGTCCTCGATGTCGTCGTCGCGCTGGCCGGGACAGCCCAGCTCCTTGGCCCAGGCGTCCCCGAAGCCCTTCCGGCTGAGGAGGTTCATCGGGAAGCCCCACGTCTCTGCGGGAGTGGACCGGGGCAGCTCGACAGGCGGGTCCCAGTCGGTCCCGCTCAGGGCGGCCGGGCCGTCCGGCGGGAAGACCGGTGCCAGGAGGAACAGGCTCGACACGTTCTCCGGGTACCGAATGGCGTAGGGGCCGAACGCCTGGGCCGCGGCGGACCAGCCCATGAGGGTGACCTTCTTCAGGTTGTGCCGCTTCTTGATGAACTCCACGACGGTGTGCACCTCGGACACGTCGCTGCGGGAGTCTCCGAGCTGCCGGGGGTCCTGCACCGGGTCCGGCCCCGGGCCCGGCAGCGGGTGGCCGTTGTGGACGATGCCCTGGTGCTTGGGGTTGGCGTTGCGGGGGTCGTCCATCACCGGGGGACGGTACGAGCGGCCGTGGCCCTGGAGGTCCATGGCGAAGACGTCGTAGCCCGCGTCGGCCAGGAACATCATCCAGTTGTACTTGCCCGTGCCGAGGTCGGCGCCCGGCAGCACCGGGATGCTGCGGCCGTGCAGCATCAGCACCGCGGTGCGTTCCGCGGGGTTCTGCGTGCCGTCGCGCTCGCGCACGAAGAGGTTGATGGTCTCCCCCTTGTTGACGGGGAGCTGGGAGACGTGGGGTACGGGGTGGTCGGTGGTGATGACGGGCGCGGCGGGCATGGCGGGGCCCCTTTCGGTCCGCTCGGTCCGGTCGGGTTGCCGGGACGCCGAGACCGGGCCAGGATCCGGAAGCTGGGGCTCCCGGAGCCGTCGACGCGACCATGCGGGCCGGTGTCCGACCCGTTCGGGTAGCCCGGGGCGCTCCGATCGGACGGGCGCGAGGAGGGGGCGCGCGCGGGGTGCGGAGTGTGACCTTCGCCGCTGTTCGGGGAGGGGGTGTGCACGTCGGTTACCGACAAGTAGCATGACCGGGTGAGCGGGCGCTCAGTGATGGGCCGCCCCCGCGCAGCAGTGCACACCCGCACCTGGAGGAGAGCCAACGTGCCTCGTACCGTCAGGGACGTCGTCTTCGTCGACGGCGTCCGCACCCCGTTCGGCAAGGCGGGCCCGAAGGGCATCTACCACGAGACCCGCGCCGACGACCTCGTCGTGAAGGCGATCCGGGAGCTGCTGCGCCGCAACCCGGACCTGGACCCCAAGAAGATCGACGAGGTCGCCATCGCCGCGACCACCCAGATCGGCGACCAGGGCCTCACGCTGGGCCGTACGGCCGGCATCCTCGCGGGCCTCCCGCAGTCCGTCCCGGGCTACTCCATCGACCGCATGTGCGCCGGCGCGCTGACCGCCGTGACCGCCGTCGCGGGCGGTGTGGCCTTCGGTGCGTACGACGTCGCCCTCGCCGGCGGTGTCGAGCACATGGGCCGCCACCCCATGGGCGAGGGCGTGGACCCGAACCCGCGCTTCGTCTCCGAGAAGCTGGTCGACGAGTCCGCCCTCTTCATGGGCATGACCGCCGAGAACCTGCACGACCGGTACCCGACGATCACCAAGCTCCGCGCCGACGAGTACGCCGTGCGCTCGCAGGAGAAAGCCGCCAAGGCGTACGCCGACGGCAAGATCCAGCAGGACCTGGTCCCGATCTCGGTGCGCAACACCAACGAGGCGGCCGGTGAGACGGGCTGGGGCCTGGTCACCACCGACGAGCCGATGCGCCCGGGCACCACGCTGGAGAACCTGGCCGGCCTGAAGACCCCGTTCCGTACGCACGGCCGGGTCACCGCGGGCAACGCCGCCGGTCTCAACGACGGTGCCACCGCCGCGATCATCGCGTCCGAGGACTTCGCCCGGGAGAACAACCTCCCGGTCAAGATGCGCCTCGTCTCGTACTCCTTCGCCGGTGTCGAGCCGGAGGTCATGGGCTACGGCCCGATCCCGGCCACCGAGAAGGCCCTCGCCCAGGCCGGCCTGTCCATCGAGGACATAGGCCTGTTCGAGATCAACGAGGCGTTCGCCGTGCAGGTGCTCGCCTTCCTGGAGCACTACGGCATCGCCGACGACGACGCCCGCGTCAACCAGTACGGCGGCGCCATCGCCTTCGGTCACCCGCTCGCCTCCTCGGGCGTGCGCCTGATGACGCAGCTGGCCCGTCAGTTCGAGGAGCAGCCGCACGTCCGCTACGGCCTGACCACCATGTGCGTCGGCTTCGGCATGGGCGCCACGGTCATCTGGGAGAACCCGCACTTCACCGCCGAGGGAGACGCCAAGTGAGCACCACCGCCGAGCTCCTGAAGGGTGCGGCCGAGCTGTTCCCCGACGAGGTCGTCACCTCCGCGCACGTCCGCCACCTGGACCTGCCGTTCGGCGCCGGGCGCTTCGCGCTCATCACGCTGGACAACGGTTTCGACCACACCAAGCCGACCACCTTCGGCCCGCAGTCCCTCGCCAACCTGAACGCGGCGATCGACCAGGTCGAGCAGGAGGCCATCGCGGGCTCCATCGTCGGCGCGGGCATCACCGGCAAGCCGTTCATCTTCGCGGTCGGCGCCGACCTCAAGGGTGTCGAGCTGCTGAAGAACCACGACGAGGCGCTCGCCATCGGCAAGGGCGGCCACGACGTCTTCAAGCGCCTGTCCGCGCTCGCGGTCCCCACCTTCGCCTACTACAACGGCGCGGCGATGGGCGGCGGCGTCGAGGTCGGCCTGCACTGCACCTACCGCACCGTCTCGAAGGCCATCCCGGCCTTCTCGCTGCCCGAGGTCTTCCTCGGCCTGGTTCCCGGCTGGGGCGGCTGCGCCCTGCTGCCGAACCTGATCGGCGCGGAGCGCGCGGTCTCGGTCATCATCGAGAACTCGCTCAACCAGAACAAGCAGCTGCGCGGCAAGCAGGTCTTCGACCTGGGCATCGCCGACGCGCTGTTCGAGGGCGCGGACTTCCTGGAGCAGTCGCTCCTGTGGACCGCGAACGTCCTGAACGGCACCACCGAGGTCGTCCGCGCCGAGGTCGACCGCGGCGAGGCCTGGGACGCGGCCGTCGCCAAGGGCCGCTTCATCGCGGACTCCAAGGTGCACGGCGCCGCTCCGGCCGCCTACCGCGCGCTGGACATCATCGCCGCGGCCAAGGACGGCGACCTCCAGGCCGGCTTCGACGCCGAGGACTCGGCCCTGGCCGACCTCATCATGGGCGGCGAGCTGCGCTCGGGCATCTACGCCTTCAACCTGGTCCAGAAGCGCGCCAAGCGCCCGGCCGGTGCCCCGGACAAGTCCCTGGCCCGTCCGGTCACCAAGGTCGGCGTCGTCGGCGCGGGCCTGATGGCCTCGCAGCTGGCGCTGCTCTTCCTGCGCCGCCTGGAGGTGCCGGTGGTCCTCACCGACATCGACCAGGAGCGCGTGGACAAGGGCGTGGGCTACGTCCACGCCGAGATCCAGAAGCTGCTCGGCAAGGGCCGCATCAACCAGGACAAGGCCAACCGCCTGACCGCCCTGGTGACCGGTGTGCTCGACAAGGCCGAGGGCTTCGCGGACGCGGACTTCATCATCGAGGCCGTGTTCGAGGAGATGTCCGTCAAGCAGAAGGTGTTCGCGGAGGTCGAGGCGGTCGCCCCGGCGCACGCGATCCTCGCCACCAACACCTCCTCGCTGTCGGTGTCGGAGATGGCCTCGAAGCTTCAGCACCCGGAGCGCGTGGTCGGCTTCCACTTCTTCAACCCGGTCGCGATCCTCCCGCTGCTGGAGATCGTCCGCGGTGAGCAGACCGACGACGCCTCGCTGGCCACGGCCTTCGGTGTCGCCAAGAAGCTGAAGAAGACCGCGGTCCTCACCAAGGACGCCCCGGCGTTCGTCGTGAACCGCATCCTGACCCGCTTCATGGGCGAGATCCAGAACGTCATCGACGAGGGCACCCCGGTCGTCACGGCGGAGAAGGCCATCGAGCCGCTCGGCCTGCCGATGTCCCCGCTGGTGCTGCTGGAGCTGGTCGGGCCGGCGATCGGTCTGCACGTCTCCGAGACCCTGAACCGCGCCTTCCCGGAGCGCTTCACCGTCTCCCCGAACCTCGCTGCGGTCGTCAAGGCCGGCAAGCGCGGCTTCTACGTCTACGATTCCGGCAAGCCGGAGCTGGACCCCGAGGTCGCCGCCCTCCTGGTGCAGGGCGACTCCGTCCTGACCGAGGAGCAGGTCCGCGACCGCGTCCTGGACGCGGTGGCGCAGGAGATCGGCCTGATGCTGGAGGAGGGTGTCGTGGCCGAGGCCCAGGACATCGACCTCTGCCTCATCACGGGCGCCGGCTGGCCCTTCCACCTGGGCGGCATCACGCCGTACCTGGACCGCGAAGGCGTCTCGGAGCGCGTGAACGGCAAGAAGTTCCTCGCCCCCGGCCTGGCGAGCGTCCCGGCCTAGTCCGGGTCGCGGACGGCCGTTCCACGGCCCGGCCCGCCCCCTCCGGGGGGCGGGCTTCGGCCGTTCGAATATCTGTCTAAGATTCACCCCCATGACGGAAACGCACGCGCGGCCCAGGCGCCGCCGACGCCGCATTCTGCGGATCACCCTGCTGCTGGTCGCCGTGCTGATCCTGGGCGCGGCCGGGGCCGGCTGGTGGACGTACAGCCATCTCAACGGCAACATCGACAGCGTCGACCTGGATCAGGCGATCGGGGACAACCGCCCCCCGAAGGTGGTCGCGAACGCGCAGAACATCCTGGTGCTCGGCTCCGATTCGCGCGCCGGTGCCAACGGCGACCTCGACCACGGCGACGTCAGCGGCGCCCGCTCGGACACCGCGATGCTGGTGCACATACCCGAGGGCCGGGCCAAGGCGACCGCGGTGAGCATCCCCCGCGACACCCTCATCACCCGGCCCGAGTGCAAGGACCGCGACGGCAAGACCGTGCCGTCCGCGAAGCGGGTCATGTTCAACTCCGTCTACTCGCTCGCCGGTCCGGCCTGTGTGGTCAACACCGTGGAGCAGCTGTCCGGGGTGCGCGTGGACCACTTCGTCGAGGTGGACTTCGCCGGGTTCAAGGGCCTGGTGGACGCGCTGGGCGGGGTCACCGTCACCCTGGACAAGCCGATGAGCGGCGCCAAGGGCGGCCTCAAGCTGGACGCGGGCACGCACCGGCTGAACGGCACCGACTCGCTCAAGTTCGTCCGGACCCGCTACGGCTACGGCGACGGCAGCGACCTCGGGCGCATAGGCCTGCAGCAGCAGTTCATGCTGGCGATGCTGTCGGAGATCAAGAAGCAGGACGCCCTCGGCAACCCGGCCCGGCTGTACAAGCTCGCGGACGCCGGGACCAAGTCGCTGACCACCGACTCCGATCTCGCCTCCCTCACCGCACTGTCCGACTTCGCGCAGAGCATGAAGGGCGTGAACCCGGACACGATGGAGACCATCATGCTGCCGGTCGCCTACGACAAGGTGGACCCGAACCGCGTGGTCGTGGCCGAGCCGCAGGCCACCCAGCTGTGGGACGCCCTGCGCAAGGACGAGAAGGTGCCGGCCTCCGCGAAGAACTCCCCCGCCAAGGGCTGACGGGGCCCGCGCACACCGAGCCGGCCGTACGGGTGACCGTACGGCCGGCTCCGTCGTTTTCTCCCGCTGCGCTAGAACTTCGCCTCGGCGCCGACCTGGCCGAGGCGGCTGTGGGAGCGTCCGTAGGCGAAGTAGACGACGATGCCGATCGCCATCCAGATGCCGAAGCGGGCCCAGGTCTCGACCGGCAGGTTGAGCATCAGCCAGAACGAGGCCGCGATCGACAGGATCGGGATCACCGGTACCCACGGGCAGCGGAACGCCCGGTGCAGGTCGGGGCGGGTCTTGCGCAGGATGATCACGCCGAGGGCGACGAGCACGAAGGCGAACAGGGTGCCGATGTTCACCAGTTCCGCGAGCTTCTCCAGGCTGGTGAAGCCGGCGACGACGGCGATGACCCCGCCGAGCAGGAGAGTGGCCCGGTAAGGGGTGCGGTACTTGGGGTGGGTGACGGAGAAGACGCGCGGCAGCAGCCCGTCACGGCTCATCGCGAAGAACACGCGGGTCTGGCCGAGCAGCAGGATCATGCTGACGGTGATCAGGCCGACGGCCGCGCCGAGACTGATGGCACCGGAGAAGAAGGGCTGGTTCACCGACTTGAAGGCTTCGGCCAGGGGCGCCGTCGGTGACATCTCCGAGTACTTCTGCATGCCGGTGACCACCAGCGTCACGGCGACGTAGAGCACCGTGCAGATCAGCAGCGAGCCGAGGATGCCGCGCGGCATGTCCCGCTGGGGGTTCCTGGTCTCCTCGGCGGCGGTGGCCACGACGTCGAAGCCGATGAAGGCGAAGAAGATGAGGGAGGCCGCCGTGAAGATGCCCATGACGCCGAAGTTGGTGGGCGCGTAGCCGAAGAGCACCTGGACCAGTGGCGCGTGCCAGCCGCCGCCCGCCTCCTGCGGCTGGGCCGGGGGGATGAACGGCGAGTAGTTGTCGGCCTTGATGAAGAACAGGCCGGCGATGATGACCAGCAGGACCACGAAGACCTTGATGGCGACCACGACCGCGGTGATCCGCGCGGAGAGCTTCGTGCCCACGACCAGGATCGCCGTCAGCACCAGGATCAGCAGGAAGGCCAGCAGGTCGAAGCTGCCTCCGGCGTCCGGCCCCTCCAGCGCCCTGGGCAGGTCCCAGCCCAGGTTGGTGTGCATCAGGTGGCGCACGTACCCGGACCAGCCGACCGCGACGACGGCGGTGCCGAGGGCGAACTCCAGCACCAGGTCCCAGCCGATGATCCAGGCGGGCAACTCACCGATCGAGGCGTACGAGAAGGTGTACGCGGATCCGGCCACCGGCACGGTGGACGCGAACTCGGCGTAGCAGAGCGCCGCGAGCGCGCAGACGATGCCCGCCGCCACGAAGGCGAGGGCGGTGGCGGGTCCGGCGTTGTTGCGGGCCGCGATGCCCGTGAGGACGAAGATGCCGGTGCCGATGATGACACCGACACCGAAGACCGTCAGGTCCCAGGCGGAGAGCGACTTCCGGAGCGCGTGTTCCGGCTCCTCCGTGTCGCGGATGGACTGCTCCACCGTCTTGGTGCGGAAGGGGCTGTTCATATCCCTACTCACCGACGCACCTCCGAAACAGGTGTCGACGCACGCGAACGGGCCGGGAGGCCCACCCCTTCAAGGGTGATCTCCCGGCCCGTGACGTGCAACCGCGCGGCGATCTAGTGGCCGGTACCCGACCTAGTCGACGGCGGCGGCCGGCTCGCTGTCGTAGCGCCCGTCCAGCTTCGCCACCAGGCCCGTGACCTGCCGTGCGATGTCCGGGGCGGTCAGCCCGATCTCGGCCATGACCTCCTTGCGGGAGGCGTGGTCGAGGAAGCGCTGCGGGATGCCGAAGTCGCGCAGCGGTACGTCGACGCCCGCGTCCCGCAGGGCCTGCGAGACGGCGGAGCCCACACCGCCGGTACGGCCGTTGTCCTCGACGGTCACGACCACGCGGTGGCCGTCGGCCAGCGGGGCCAGGGCCTCGTCCACGGGCTTGACCCAACGCGGGTCGACCACGGTCGAGGTGATGCCCTGCTTGTCGAGCAGGTCGGCGATCTCCAGGCACATCGGGGCGAGCGCGCCGACCGAGACGAGCAGTACGTCCGGTCGGGTGACGTCGGCGCCGGGAGCGCGCAGCACGTCCATGCCGCCGACCTTGCCGACGGCCGGGACGGCCGGGCCGACGACGCCCTTGGAGTAGCGCACGACGGTCGGCGCGTCCTTGACCTCGACGGCCTCGCGCAGCTGGGCGCGCAGCTGCTCGGCGTCACGCGGGGCGGCGAGGCGCAGACCGGGCACGACCTGCATGATCGACATGTCCCACATGCCGTTGTGGGAAGCGCCGTCGGTGCCGGTGACACCGGCGCGGTCCAGGACGAAGGTGACCCCGCACTTGTGCAGGGCGACGTCCATCAGGACCTGGTCGAAGGCGCGGTTGAGGAAGGTGGCGTACACGGCGAAGACCGGGTGGGCGCCGCCGGTCGCCAGGCCCGCCGCCGAGGTGGCGCCGTGCTGCTCGGCGATGCCGACGTCGAAGATCCGGTCGGGATAGGCGTCCGCGAACTTCTTCAGGCCGACCGGCTGGAGCATGGCCGCAGTGATCGCGACGATGTCCGCCCGCTCCTTGCCGAGCTTGACCATCTCGTCGGCGAAGACGGAGGTCCAGCTGGCGGCGTCGGTGCTGACCGGCAGGCCGGTGTCCGGGTGGATCACGCCGACGGCGTGGAACCGGTCCGCCTCGTCCTGGACGGCCGGCTCGTAGCCCCGGCCCTTCTGGGTGAGGCAGTGCACGATGACCGGGCCGCTGAAGCGCTTGGCGCGCTGCAGGGCGGACTCCAGGGCCTCGATGTCGTGGCCGTCGATGGGGCCGATGTACTTCAGGCCCAGGTCCTCGAACATGCCCTGCGGGGCGATGAAGTCCTTGAGGCCCTTCTTGGCACCGTGCAGGGTCTCGAACAGCGGCTTCCCGACGACCGGGGTGCGCTCCAGGATCTCCTTGCCGCGGGCCAGGAAGCGCTCGTAGCCGTCCGTGGTGCGCAGGGTGGCCAGGTGGTTCGCGAGGCCGCCGATGGTGGGGCCGTACGAGCGCTCGTTGTCGTTGACGACGATGACGAGCGGGCGGTCCTTGGCGGCGGCGATGTTGTTCAGCGCCTCCCAGGCCATGCCGCCGGTCAGCGCGCCGTCGCCGATGACGGCGGCGACGTGGTGGTCCTCGCGGCCGAGCACCTCGTTGGCCTTGGCGAGGCCGTCGGCCCAGCCCAGCACGGTGGAGGCGTGCGAGTTCTCGATCACGTCGTGGTCGGACTCGGCGCGCGAGGGGTAGCCGGACAGGCCGCCCTTGGAGCGCAGGTTGCCGAAGTCCTGGCGGCCCGTGAGGAGCTTGTGGACGTAGGCCTGGTGGCCGGTGTCGAAGAGGACCTTGTCCTTGGGCGATTCGAAGACCCGGTGCAGGGCGATCGTCAGTTCGACCACGCCGAGGTTGGGGCCGAGGTGCCCGCCGGTCTTGGAGACGGCGTCGACGAGGAAGGACCTGATCTCGGCGGCGAGCTGGTCGAGCTCCTCCTGGCTGAGCCGGTCCAGATCGCGCGGTCCCTTGATGCGGGTCAGCAGCACCCGTGCCTCCTTGCAGTTGCTTGCTGGTCTGTCGAGTCTAATGTTCCGCCGCGCGGCGCGGTCATCGGGCCGTCGCGGCGGAGTCACACCTTTGTCATACATGTACGCACCACCACGCGGCCACACCTCACATACGGGCGTATACCCGCACAGGAGTACCCGCACTTGTACGCACGGATGCCCGGCGCCACGTGAGTGGCGCCGGGCACTGTGACCGGTCTTACCGCCGGATGCCGCTCCGGCGCGCAGTCGGACGGGCCGTCAGGCGCGTCCGGCCGTCTTCTGGGTCTTGCGGGAGACCGAGTCGATCACCACGGTGGTCAGCAGCACCGCACCGGTGATCATGTACTGGATCGGCGTCGCGATGCCTTCCAGTGCCAGACCGTACTGGATCGAGACGATGACCATGACGCCGAGGAGGGCGTTCCAGGTCCGGCCCCGGCCGCCGAAGAGGCTGGTGCCACCGATGACGGCCGCCGCGATGACGTTCATCAGCAGGTCGCCGGCGCCGGCGCTCTGGTTGGCCGCCGCGATCTTGGAGGCCCAGAACAGACCGCCGATGGCGGCGAAGGTGCCGGAGATCGCGAAGACCGTGATCCGGATCCGGGTGACGTTGATGCCCGCACGGCGGGAGGCCTCGACGCTGCCGCCCAGTGCGAAAACGTTTCGCCCGAACGTCGTGCGGCGCAGCAGGAAGTCCGTGACGACCAGCGCCAGCAGGAACAGCACCACCGCGAGCGGCAGGCCCTTGTACTGGTTGAACAGCACGGCGGGACCGAAGGTGCACAGCGCGAGCAGGCCGGTGCGCAGCAGGATCTCGGCGAGCGGCCGGGAGGGCATCCCGGCGGCGTCACGGCGCTTCGCGTCGAAGAAGGCCGCGAGGAAGTAGCCGACCACCGCGAGCGCGGCCAGCCCGTAAGCGACGGCCACGTCCGAGAAGAAGTACGTGGTCAGCTGGCCGACCACGCCGTCGGAGTCGATGTTGATCGTGCCGTTGCTGCCGAGGATCTGCAGCATCGCGCCGAGCCAGAAGAGCAGGCCCGACAGGGTGACGGCGAAGGCCGGGGCGCCGATCCTGGCGAAGAAGAAGCCGTGGATCGAGCCGATCACGGCGCCGCCCGCCACGGCCGCCAGGATCGCCAGCCATTCGTTCACGCCGTGGGTGACGGCGAGGACGGCGACGACCGCGCCCGAGACACCGCTGACCGAGCCGACCGAGAGGTCGATCTCGCCGAGCAGCAGCACGAAGATGATGCCGATGGCGATCATGCCGGTGCCGGTCATGGTGATCGCGATGTTGGTGAGGTTCTCCGGGGAGAGGAAGTTCGAGTTCAGCCCCTGGAAGATGGACCAGATGACGATCAGGCCGATGACCACCGGCAGGGAACCCAGGTCGCCGGCCTTCATCTTGCGCTTGAACTCGCCCACGTATCCGGCGAGGCCCTGCTCCCTGACGAGGAGGCGGGGGTCCACGGCCGGGATCGCGTCGTGGGCCGCCGCCGGGTTGACCGGGTCGACGTGCTCCTGACCGGCGGGGCCCTTGCCCAGGGGATCGGTGGCGGGGTTCTGGGTGCTCACTTGCCGGCCTCCGAGGTGCGGGCCGCCCGGCGGGTCACGGCGTTGTCCGTGGCACCGGTGATGGCGGAGATGATCTCTTCCTGCGAGGTGTCGGCGACGTTGAAGACACCGTTGTTGCGGCCGAGCCGCAGGACCGCCACCTTGTCGGCGACGGCCTTCACATCGGCCATGTTGTGGCTGATGAGGATGACGGCGTGGCCGCGCTCGCGCAGCCGCTCCACCAGGTCGAGCACCTGTGCGGTCTGCTCGACGCCGAGCGCGGCGGTGGGCTCGTCGAGGATGACGAGCTGGGGCTCGCCCAGCATGGAGCGGGCGATCGCCACGGTCTGGCGCTGACCGCCGGAGAGCGAGGCGATGGGGATACGGACGCTGGGGATCCGGATGGACAGGGTGGTCAGGAGCTCGCGGGCGCGCCGCTCCATCTCCACCTCGTCGAGGACGCCGTAGCGCTTGAGCTCGCGGCCGAGGAAGAGGTTGCCGACGACATCGATGTTGTCGCACAGCGCCAGGTCCTGGTAGACCGTCGCGATGCCCAGGTTCTGGGCGTCATGGGGCTTGCCGATGGAGACCGGCCGGCCCTCCCACTCGATGACACCTTCATCGATGGGGTGCACGCCGGCGATCGTCTTGACCAGCGTGGACTTTCCGGCACCGTTGTCGCCGACGAGGGCGACCACTTCACCGGAGTGGATCTCGAGTTCTACGTCGGTCAGGGCCTGAACGGCGCCGAACCGCTTCGAGACCCCTCGCAACGCCAGCACGGGCGCAGCGGACACATGAACCATCTCCTTCGCCGCCTGACCGGCGGGGATGTCGTGCAAAAGAGCAGGAGCGGGGCGAATGGGGGGGAGGATCGTTTCTGCCCGGCGCCCCGCCGCGTGGCGGGGATGAGGTGGGCGGGGCGCCGGTCAGGCACGGGGGCCGCCTCGCGAGGAGGCGGCGGAGGCCGCTACTTCAGGCCGGCCGCGGCGCAGGCCGCCGCGTACTTGTCGGTGCAGATCTCGGCGGCCGAGTAGACGCCGTCCTTGACGACGGTGTCGTTGATGTTGGCCTTGGTCAGCGAGACGACGGGGATCAACACGGAGGCGACGCCCTTGGTGGTCGGGCTGTCGACGGTGGAGGTGGTGACTCCGTCGAGCTTCTCGCCCTTGGCGAGGGCGACGGCCATCTTCGCGGCGGCCTCGGCCTCGGGGGCGTACGGCTTGTAGACGCTCATGAACTGCTCGCCAGCGACGATGCGCTGCACACCGGCGAGTTCGGCGTCCTGGCCGGTGACCGGCGGCAGGGGGGAGACGCCGGCGGCCTTGAGGGCGGTGATGATGCCGCCCGCCATGCCGTCGTTGGCGGAGTAGACGCCGATGACCTTGTCCTTGCCGAGCGCGGACAGCGCGGCCGCCATGTTGGTGTTGGCGTTCTCCGGCTTCCACTCGACGGTGTCGTACTCCTTGCCGACGTTCACCTTGCCGTCGAGGACGGAGTGCGCGCCGGACTTGAAGAGCTTGGCGTTCGGGTCGGTGACCGAACCGTTCATCATGACGATCTGGCCGTCCTTGGCCTTGTCGCCCAGCGCCTCCAGCAGCGCCTTGCCCTGGACCTTGCCGACCTCTTCGTTGTCGAAGGAGGTGTACGCGTCGATCGGGCCCTCGGCCAGACGGTCGTAGGCGATGACCGGGATGCCGGCGTCCTTCGCCTTCTTGACCGAGCCGGCGATGGCCTTCGAGTCCACCGCGTCGACGATCAGGACGTCCACCTTGTTGGTGATCATCGTGTCGACCTGGGAGTTCTGCGTGGTCGCGTCCTGCTTGGCGTTGGCGTAGACGACCTTGCCCTTGCCGCCGGTGAGCTCGGCGACCTTCTTCTCGATCAGCGGCTTGTCGAACTTCTCGTAACGCGCGGTCTGGTTCTCCGGCAGGAGCAGACCGACCGTGATCGCGTCGCCCTTGGCAGCGCCGGAGGACTCCTTCGTCGTGTCGCCGGCTTCCTTCGCACTGCCACAAGCGGCGAGCGAAACGGCCATGGCACCGGCGGCAACAGCTACGGCGGCTCTGCGCATACGCGTGTTCATTACTTGAACCTCCCTGACGAGGCCGCAGCACTGCGGCCGAGGTGGATGTGAGTCAACCCCGGCCGCGTTTTGCCGTCAAGGAGTGAATCCTTAACGAGATGACAACGGTGCCATCCGTTATCTACCTGAAGGCAAGACGGCGGGAGCTCGCACTCCACTTCCATGATCTGACAAAAGCGTCGAATCGCCCATCTCGCTGAGTACGAGCGCCAGCGCGCCCAGCACCTCGGCCCGTCCCCCGAGGGACCCGGTCAGCACCGACAATTGCCGTGCCGCGCTGGGAATCGCGTACCTCCCCACTGATTCACGGATGGGGGCCAGGACGAGTTCACCGGCCTCCGCGAGCGAGCCGCCCAGCACCACGCGGCTGGGGTTCAGGAGGTTGCACAGGCTGGCCACGCCGCTGCCGATGTGGCGGCCCACGTCCGTGATCACGCGGCGGCAGCCCGGATCCCCGTCCCGGGCCAGTTCGACCACCCGCTCCATCGTCAACTCCGGTCCGTGCGTGCCCTGGAGCAGCGGCAGGACGTACCGGGCGGCGGTGAAGGTCTCCAGGCAGCCGCGGTTGCCGCAGCGGCAGACCGGGCCCGATTCGTCCAGCGTGATGTGCCCGATCTCGCCCGCCGTGCCCCCCGGTCCGCGGTAGATCTGGCCGTTGATGACCAGGCCGGCACCGACGCCGCTGGCCACCTTGATGTAGGCCAGGTCCTTTACTCCCCGCCCGCTCCCCCAAACGAGCTCACCGAGGGCGCCGAGGTTCGCGTCGTTGTCCACGTACACCGGCACGCCGAGGCGCTGCGAGAGCTCCTGGCGGGGGTTGATCCCCGCCCATCCCGGCAGGATCGCGGTCGAGCCCAGGGTCCCGGACTCCACGTCGATCGGGCCGGGCACGCCGAGACCGACGCCGATGACCTTCTCCAGCCCGACCCCGATGTCCGTGATCAGCCGCCCGACCAGGGCCTCCGCCCGGTTGAAGCCGTCCGCCCAGGAGGCGTCGACGTCGAGCGGCTCGGACTCCTCGGCCAGCACCTGGTGGGCCAGGTTCCCCACCGCCACCCGCAGGTGGGTGTGACCGAAGTCGACGCCGATGACGATCCCGGCGTCACCGCTGAGCGAGACGCTGCGCGCGCGCCGGCCGCCCGCCGAGGTGTCGGTGACCTCGACGGTCCCGCCGTCCTTCAGTTCCCGGACGATGTTGGAGACCGTGGCCGCCGACAGTCCGGTGGTGCGGGCGATCTCCGCCTGGGTCAGCGATCCCGCGAGCCGCACCGCCCGCACGACCCGTTCGAGATTCGCGCGATGCAGCGAGGACTGCGATCCGGGAGTCTGCACGACTCATCCACTCCTGCCCATAAGCGACGGCGAGCCGTCGCCCCCCGGCCGGGACACGTCGCGGTTTCGCGCTCCGAGACCCCGGCGTCTCTCCAACTTGTGAACCTTAAGTCGAGCCTTTGCGCATCCACACGTCAAGAGGCTGACACGACACGAAACGGCCGTACTGGCCTAAAGGGGGAGGGAACCGGCCCCCTGGATCGTGCTACGGTCGCTGAGGCGCCGGTCCTCTGCGGCCTTCCCGGCCGGATCGGGCGCCTCGTCATGACAGCGCTACGCGAGGAGGTGTTCGGGATGAGTCCCGATCGAAGTCCTTGCCGCGCTCTCCTCGGCTGACCTGTTGATCAGCTGACGCCCGCCCGAGTGCGCACGGCCGCGGTTCATCGCTGTCCCGTGCGCGGTCGCGTTTCTTTCCATTCTCTTCCTTCCGCGCGCCCCGGCAGCTCCGCCGGGCGCGCTCCCCCCGGGTTCCCCCACGGCTGTCGCCGAGGCGTGCCCCGGGGCCGCTCCCACCATGCCCACCGGCGCCCTCCGCGGCCTTCCCTGCCGCCTTGCGCCGATATGTGATCACTCCACGTGACCGCGCGGCTGCGCGCTGCCCGGACACCGTGGAGGGAGGTATTCGTCATGACCATGCTCACCCCCCGTACCCCGACCAAGCTCGCACCGCCGGGCCGGTCCCGCCGCAAGCGCAAGAGCGCCGAGCTGGAGTCCCGTACCCGGCTCGTCGGCGAGCGCCTCGCCGAGACGAGCGCCCGCCCGGTCGTCCACGTCCTCCAGGCGGTGGACGCCTCCCCCGACGGCCTCACCCACGCCGAGGCGGCGCTGCGCCTGGAGCGCCACGGTCCCAACGTCGTCGCCCAGGAGCGCGCCCCGCGCTGGTACGTCCAGCTGGCGAAGGCCTTCCGGAACCCCTTCATCGCCGTCCTGGTCTTCCTGGCCGCGGTCATGTACTGGCAGGACCCCGCGGACCCGGGTGTCGTCATCCTCTCCGCGATGGTGGGGATCAGCGGGCTGCTGCGCTTCTGGCAGGAGTACCGCTCGGGCCGCGCCGCCGACGCGCTGAAGGAGCTCGTCACCACCACCTGCGCGGTGCGGCGCCGGGCCGGCAGCGGTTCCGGGCCCACCACCGTCGAGGTGCCGATGGACCGGGTGGTCCCGGGCGACGTCGTCAGGCTGGCCGCCGGCGACCTGGCCCCGGCCGACCTCCGGCTGATCAGCGCGAAGGACCTGATGGTCGGCCAGGCCGCCCTCTCCGGCGAGTCCCTGCCCGTCGCCAAGGCCGATACGGGCGTCCGCGGCGAGGACCTCGGCGGGCTGCCCGCCACCGACCCGGTCGAGGCCGACAACCTGGTGCTGATGGGGACCTCGGTCACCTCCGGCACCGCCACCGGCGTCGTCGTCGCCACCGGCTCCGACACCTACTTCGGCTCGATGGCCGGCTCGCTGGTGGGCGAGCGCCCGCAGACCACCTTCGACACCGGCGTGCGCAAGGTCAGCTTCCTGCTGATCCGCTTCATGCTGGTCATGGTCCCGGTCGTCTTCATGGTCAACGGCTTCACCAAGGGCGACTGGGAAGAGGCCTTCCTCTTCGGCGTCGCCGTCGCCGTCGGCCTGACCCCCGAGATGCTGCCCATGGTCGTCTCCGCCAACCTGGCGCGCGGCGCGGTCGCCCTGTCCAGGCGCAAGGTGGTCGTCAAGCGGCTGGGCGCGATCCAGAACCTGGGCGCGATGGACGTGCTCTGCACGGACAAGACCGGCACCCTCACCGAGGACCGGATCGTCCTGGACCGCTACCTGGACGTGCACGGCAACGAGGACGACGAGGTCCTGGAGTACGGCTACCTCAACGCGCGCTTCCAGACGGGTCTGCGCAACCTCATGGACCAGGCGGTCATCGACCGCGTCGACGAGGCCGAGGAGGTTGTCGTCGACGCACGGTTCTCGATGGTCGACGAGATCCCCTTCGACTTCGCCCGGCGCCGGATGTCCGTGGTCCTGGGCCGGAACAGCGTGGTGGGCGACCCCGGCCGCACCGAGCACGTCATGATCACCAAGGGTGCCGTGGAGGAGGTCCTGGACCTCTGCACGCACATGACCGACCGCGGCACGCAGGTCGAGCTGACCGAACAGCTGCGGTGGCACGTCACCCGGATCGCGGAGGACAACAACCGCCGGGGCCTGCGGGTCCTCGCCGTCGCCACCCGCACCGTCGGCACTCCGCGCGACGCCTACACGGTCGCCGACGAGGACGGGCTGACCCTGGTCGGCTTCCTCGCCTTCCTCGACCCGCCGAAGGCCGACGCCGGGCGCGCGCTCCGGGGCCTCGCCGACAAGGGCATCGCCGTCAAGGTGGTCACCGGCGACAACGACCTCGTGGCCGCCCGGGTGTGCGCCGACGTCGGCATCGAGGTCGGGCACGTGGTGCTCGGCAGCGAGATCGACGGCCTCGACGAGGCGGGGCTGCGCGCGCTGGCCGCCCGTACGACGGTCTTCGCCAAGGTGAATCCGGTCCAGAAGGCCCGGATCGTCCGGGCGCTGCAAGCCGACGGCCACACGGTCGGCTTCCTCGGCGACGGCATCAACGACGCCGCCGCGCTGCGCGACGCCGACGTCGGCATCTCGGTGGACACCGCCGTCGACATCGCCAAGGAGTCGGCGGACATCATCCTGCTGGAGAAGGACCTGACCGTCCTGGAGCAGGGCGTCCTCCAGGGCCGCACCACCTTCGGCAACACGATCAAGTACATCAAGATGACGGCGTCCTCGAACTTCGGCAACGTCTTCTCGGTCCTGGTGGCCAGCGCCTTCATCCCCTTCCAGCCGATGCTCGCGATCATGCTGCTGGTGCAGAACCTGGTCTACGACATCGCGCAGCTGGCGACCCCGTGGGACCGGATGGACGAGGAGTACCTGCGCAAGCCCCGCAACTGGGACGCCAAGGGCATCGGCCGCTTCATGCTCGCCATCGGCCCGGTCAGCTCGGTCTTCGACATCGCGATGTTCCTGGTCATGTGGCACGTCTTCGGGGCCGACAGCGAGGCGAACCAGGCCCTCTTCCAGTCCGGCTGGTTCATCGAGGGCCTGCTCTCGCAGACCCTGATCGTCCACATGATCCGCACCCGGAAGATCCCCTTCATCCAGTCCCGCGCCTCGTGGCCGGTGATGGTGACGACGGTCCTCGCGGTGCTGACGGGGCTGTGGCTGCCCTTCTCCCCGCTGGCTCCCACGCTCGGCTTCGTGGCCCTGCCGGCGAGCTACTTCCCGTGGCTGGTCGGCGTGCTGCTCGCGTACTGCACCCTCACCCAGCTCGTGAAGACCTGGTACATCCGCACGTTCGGCACCTGGCTCTGAGCGGACGACGAGCCGATGACCAGCGGGTGGATCACGGCCGGTCATCCGGCCGCGTGACCTACTTCAGGGTGGCGGAGGTCAGGCCGGCCTGGATCTGGCGCTGGAAGGAGAGGTAGACCACCAGCATCGGGATCATCGCGATCGTCACGCCGGCGAACAGCACCGGCAGGTCGGTCTCGTACCCCTGCTGTTGCTGGAGCTGGATCAGGCCCTGGGTGAGCAGGTAGCGCTCGGGGTCCGATCCCGTCTGGGGCTGCATCAGCACGGAGGGCAGGATGTACTGGTTCCACTGGCCCAGGACGTTGAAGATCCCGACGCTGATCAGGCCCGGCTTGGCCATCGGCACCATCACCTGGAAGAAGATCCGGGTGTCGGAGGCGCCGTCGATCACCGCCGCCTCGTGCACCGCCGTCGGCAGCGTGCGGAAGAACGAGTGCATGAAGAAGACGGTGAACGGCATCGAGTAGGCGACGTACACGAGGATCAGGCCCTGGTACGTGTTCAGCATGTCGAAGCGCTTGACCATGAAGAACAGCGGGACCAGCGCGAGGAAGACGGGGAACATCGCCCCGCTGACGAAGAAGTAGTAGATGAACCGGTTCCCCGGGAAGGGGTAGCGGGCCAGGACGTACGCCGCCATCGAGCCGAGCAGCATCGTCAGCGGGACCGAGAACGCCATCACGAGCAGCGTGTGGGCGAAGTAGTCGCCGATGCCCTTGTCCCAGGCCCGGCCGAAGGCGTCGACGTTCCAGTTGGCGGGCCAGCTGAGGGCCGAGCCGCCGATCTGCGCGTCGGTCTTGAAGGAGCCGAGCGCCAGCCAGATCAGGGGCAGGACGATCAGTACGGCCCAGACGGCGAGGAAGCCGTGCGAGAAGACGTTGAGGACGGTGCCCTCGGAGCCCTTCGCGCCCCGTTCCCCGCTCGGGCCGGCTCCCCCGGACCGCTCCGCTGCCTTTTCGCCCGGAGCCTTGATCACTGTGGTCATGAGGGTCTCCCGCTCAGAACTCGATGCGCTCGCGGCGGGTGGCGCGCAGCGTGATGACGGAAAGGATCATGGTGAGGACGAGCATGACCACGCCCATGGCGCAGGCGTAGCCGCTCTTGCCGAAGTAGAGGAAGTTCCTCATCAGCACCGTGGCCATGACCTCGCTGTGGTGGTCGGGGCCGCCGCCGAACTGGCCGGAGGTCATGGTCGACACGAGGACGAACATGTCCATCGCGGCGATGCCCAGGTAGACCGCGGAGGTCTGTACGGAGTCCCACAGCAGGGGCAGCGTGACCTTGAAGAAGGTCTGCGCGCGCCCCGCCCCGTCGAGCAGGGCGGCCTCGTAGATGTCCTTGGGTACGGACTGCATGGCCGCCGAGAAGAGCACGAGGTAGAAGCCGACGCCGTGCCAGACGACCACGAGGAGCAGGCACCACAGAACGAGCCTCGGCTCGTTGAGCCATTCGATGGGGTGCAGCCGGTCGACCAGGCCCAGCTTGATGAGGACGCCGTTGAGCAGGCCGCCCTCGTCGGTGCGGTACACGGCCCCGAAGAGCACCGCGAGGATGGCGAGGGAGAGCACCTGCGGGAAGAAGTAGACGATCTTGTAGAAGCCCGATCCCCGCACGCCCTGCACGCCGCCGGCCCCGCCCCGCCCGCCCGCGTTCACCATGAAGGCGAAGAAGAGGGCCAGCAGGATGGTGACCGTCGGGACGAACACCAGGAGCAGCAGGTTGTGCCACAGGGCGCTGCGGAAGACCTCGTCCTTCATCAGGGCCGTGTAGTTGTCCACCCCGACGAAGTCGAAGGTCGGCGACTGGCCCGTCCAGTTGGTGAAGGAGTAGCCGAACGTCTGTACGTACGGCCAGATGACGAAGGTCAGGTACAGCGCGAGGGGTGCGAGGAGGAAGCCGGCGATGAAGCCGCCCCGTCCCCTGCCCTGGGCTACTTGGCTCATGGTGTCCGTCCCTGGTGTGCCGGTGACCGGTGGGGCGTGCGATCAGCTGCGACGGTTGTTCTTGGCGTTCGGGTCCTGCGCCGCCTTGTTCACCGCAGCCTGAGCCCGCTTGATCCACTCCTTCGGCTGAATCCGCTTGGCCATCAGTTCATTGGACGCGTCCTGGATGGCCGTGTCCATCTCGCTGTACCAGTCGGGGTAAAGGTAGTTGAAGGTGTTCGTCCCCGCCGCCTTGAGAGCGGTCACCGCGGACTGGGTGCCCGGCCGCAGCTTGACGCCCGGGTCCACGCCGTCCTTGACCACGGTGAGCGAGTTGGCCTGCTGGGCGAAGATCGTCGACCACTCGCGGGAGAGCATCGAACGGATGAACTCCAGGCCGGCGGCCTTGTTGGCCGCCTTCTCCGGAACGATGAAGGGCTCGCCGGCGCCGGCCCGGATGGCCTCGAAGGGCAGCTTGCTGTCGGCCAGCAGCGGGACCGGCAGGAACTGCATGTCGAAGTCGTCCGGCGTCTGCTTCAGCTGCTCGTTCTCCAGCCAGGAGCCGGAGGGGATGAAGGCCGCCTTGTACTGGTTCCACGCGGTCTGGGACTCGGTGTGCGTGAGGCCGTTGGTGCCCGGCAGCAGCAGGTCCTTCTCGACCACCTCGTAGACCGCCTCGACGGCGGCGAGGGCGGCCGCACTGCCCTCGAAGGCGTTCGGCTCCAGGTTGTCGATCGCCTTCATGGCGTCCAGACCGCCCTTCTTGGCGATCAGGTCCATGATGACGACGTTGATGTAGTACGGGAACTTGCCCTGGTGGGCGAGTCCGCCGATGCCGGCCTCCTTGGCCTTCGCGCAGACCGCGAGGAACTCGTCCCAGGTCTTGGGCGGCGTCCAGCCCTTCTCCTTGAAGAGCTTGCCGGAGTACCAGAAGCCGAAGACGGTGTAGACGTAGTTCAAGGAGACGAACTTGCCGCCCTGCGTGCCCTGTTCGACGGTGCCGGCGATCAGCAGGTCGCGGACCTTCTTGCTCGGGTCGTCGAGCGAGGGGGCGTCGAGCACCGGTGTGAGGTCGGCGAGCTGGTTGCTCTTGAAGAGCACGTCCAGCTTGATCTTCTGGGCGCCGGAGTCGTCGACGACGTCCGGCGGGTTCCCGCCGTTGAAGCGCGTCTGGAGCTTTCCGGTGATCTCCTGGGTGCCGAGGTGGGAGCTGGTGGTGCCCCACTTCTTGTCGAAGGCGGCCTCCCAGGCCTTCGCGTAGTCGTCACCGAATCCGCCCTTGAAGACGACGACGTCGAGCTTGCCGCCCTTGGCGACGCCGAAGGGGTTCTCCTTGGTCACCGCGGCCTTGTCCGGCCCCTTCGTCGTGCCCTCACCCCCGGAGGCGCAGGCGGACAGGAAGCTCATCGTGGGCACCGAGATCAGTCCCAGCGCTGCGGAGCGCTTGATCAGGTCACGGCGGCCGAGGCCCTCACCAGTGGATCCCATGCTCATGTCCTCGCCTTCGTCAGGAGTGTGAAGGAGGCCGGAAAACACGACGGCACCGCACATACGGACATCACCGCAGGTCCCCGCCATCCCCCGGTCCGGTGCCGCTCAGTGTCGCGACGATCCGGACGGGCACAGGTATAGTCCACTTCCGCTCGTGTGAGCAAGATCATGCACACGGTTGCCTGTCAGCTTTTCCGAGTTGAGACCTCCCCGAAACCTGGCCCCGGCCGGAAAAGGCCGAAGGGCCGTACCCCCTTAACGGGGATACGGCCCTTTGGTGCCGCTACGGTGCTCAGCCTCGGATGAGGTTCCGGAGCACGTACTGCATGATGCCGCCGTTGCGGTAGTAGTCCGCCTCACCCGGCGTGTCGATGCGAACGACCGCGTCGAACTCCACACCGGTGTCGGTGGTGACCTTGACGGTGCGCGGGGTGGTGCCGTTGTTCAGCTCCTCCACACCGGTGAAGGCGAAGGTCTCCTCGCCGGTGAGGCCCAGGGAGGCGGCGGTGGCGCCCTCCGGGAACTGCAGGGGCAGGACGCCCATGCCGATCAGGTTGGAGCGGTGGATGCGCTCGTAGGACTCGGCGATGACGGCCTTGACGCCGAGCAGCGCGGTGCCCTTGGCGGCCCAGTCGCGGGAGGAGCCGGAGCCGTACTCCTTGCCCGCCAGGATGACCAGCGGGATGCCGGCGGCCTGGTAGTTCTGCGAGGCGTCGTAGATGAACGCGACCGGCGCGCCCTCGACGGTGAAGTCGCGGGTGAAGCCGCCCTCGGTGCCCGGCGCGATCTGGTTGCGCAGGCGGATGTTGGCGAAGGTACCGCGGATCATGACCTCGTGGTTGCCGCGGCGGGAACCGTACGAGTTGAAGTCGCGGCGCTCGACGCCGTGCTCGGTGAGGTACTTGCCGGCCGGGGTGTCGGCCTTGATCGCACCGGCCGGGGAGATGTGGTCGGTGGTGACCGAGTCGCCCAGCTTCGCCAGCACGCGCGCGCCGGCGATGTCGGAGACCGGGGTGGTCTCCATCGTCATGCCCTCGAAGTAGGGGGGCTTGCGCACGTAGGTGGACTGCGGGTCCCACTCGAAGGTGTTGCCGGTGGGGATGGACAGCGCCTGCCACTGGGCGTCGCCCGCGAAGACGTCCTGGTAGGACTTGGAGAACATGTCCTCGCCGATGGCGTTCGCCACGACGTCGTTGACCTCGGCCTCGGAGGGCCAGATGTCCGCGAGGAAGACCGGCTTGCCCTCGGTGTCGGTGCCGATGGCCTCCGTCGTGATGTCCACCTTCATGGAGCCCGCGATGGCGTACGCGACGACCAGCGGCGGGGAGGCCAGGTAGTTCATCTTGACGTCGGGGTTGATCCGGCCCTCGAAGTTGCGGTTGCCGGAGAGCACCGAGGTGACCGCGAGGTCGTGCTCGTTGATCGCCTTCGAGATCTCCTCGTCCAGCGGACCGGAGTTGCCGATGCAGGTGGTGCAGCCGTACCCGACGAGGTTGAAGCCCATCTTGTCGAGGTACGGGGTCAGGCCGGCCTTGTCGAAGTAGTCGGTGACGACCTTCGAGCCCGGGGCCAGGGTGGTCTTGACCCACGGCTTGCGGGACAGGCCCTTCTCGACCGCCTTCTTGGCCACGAGCGCCGCGGCGACCATGACGTAGGGGTTCGAGGTGTTGGTGCACGAGGTGATCGCGGCGACGGTGACGGCGCCGTGGTCGATCTCGAAGGAGGAGCCGTCGGCCAGGGTGACCAGGGTGGGCTTCGACGGGGCGCCGTTCGGGTGGTTCGCCGGGGCGTCGGAGGCCGGGAAGGACTCGATGCCCGCCTCGTCCACGTCGTCGACGTAGTTGCGTACGTCCTGGGCGAACTGCTCGGCGGCGTTGGCGAGGACGATGCGGTCCTGCGGGCGCTTCGGGCCGGCGATGGAGGGGACGACCGTGGAGAGGTCGAGCTCCAGCTTCTCGGAGAAGTCCGGCTCGGCGGCCGGGTCCAGCCACAGGCCCTGCTCCTTGGCGTACGCCTCGACGAGCGCGACCTGCTGGGCGTCGCGGCCGGTCAGGCGCAGGTACTTCAGGGTCTCGTCGTCGATCGGGAAGATCGCGGCGGTGGAGCCGAACTCCGGCGACATGTTGCCGATGGTGGCGCGGTTCGCCAGCGAGGTGGCGGCGACGCCCTCACCGTAGAACTCGACGAACTTGCCGACGACGCCGTGCTTGCGCAGCATCTCGGTGATGGTGAGCACCAGGTCGGTGGCGGTGGTGCCGGTGGGCAGCTCGCCGGTCAGCTTGAAGCCCACGACGCGCGGGATCAGCATGGAGACCGGCTGGCCGAGCATCGCGGCCTCGGCCTCGATGCCGCCGACGCCCCAGCCGAGCACGCCCAGGCCGTTGACCATGGTGGTGTGCGAGTCGGTGCCGACGAGGGTGTCGGGGTACGCCTGGCCGTTTCGGACCATGACCGTGCGGGCCAGGTGCTCGATGTTGACCTGGTGGACGATGCCGGTGCCCGGGGGGACGACCTTGAAGTCGTCGAAGGCGGTCTGGCCCCAGCGCAGGAACTGGTAGCGCTCCTTGTTGCGGCCGTACTCCAGCTCGACGTTCTGCGCGAAGGCGTCCTTCGTGCCGAACTTGTCGGCGATGACCGAGTGGTCGATGACCATCTCGGCGGGCGAGAGCGGGTTGATCTTCGCCGGGTCGCCGCCGAGGGCCTTCACGGCCTCACGCATGGTGGCGAGGTCCACGACGCAGGGGACGCCGGTGAAGTCCTGCATGATCACGCGAGCCGGCGTGAACTGGATCTCCTCGCTGGGCTGGGCCTGCGAGTCCCAGTTCCCGAGCGACCGGATGTGGTCGGCGGTGATGTTCGCGCCGTCCTCGGTACGGAGCAGGTTCTCCAGCAGGACCTTCAGGCTGTAGGGAAGGCGGGCGGAGCCCTCGACCTTGTCCAGCTTGAAGATCTCGTACGACTCGTCGCCCACCTGCAGCGTGCTGCGGGCGTCGAAGCTGTTCGCCGACACGACAGTCTCCTTCATGCATGAATTCGCGCGTATAACCGCATCCTGCCGCCACGCCCCTTGGCCAATCCGCTAAGGTAGGGCTAAGTTAGGTAACCCTTACCAGCGGGGGCGGCTGCGGTACGCCTTCGGCAGATATCTCGATGTCGAGATAACTCTAGTACATGTACGGCTCCGGGGACGAGGCGCGCACCCGCGGACCGGCCTCGACGTGCCCGCGACCTGCCGTCGGGCTGTCGCCGAGGGGGTGCCGAGGGGGCGCCGACCGGCCGCCAGGGCCGCCGCCGCGCACCCCGGCCACCGACCCCGCCCCGCCATACGGGAGGGGCGGCGCCGACGATCCACTCACCCGTCTGCCCGGCCGGACCGGCGAGGCATCACGCGCAGATGAAGCGACTATGGGACCTGACGGTCAATAACCCCCAAATCGCCCATCTGACACACCCATCTGGCATACCCAGCGCGGGAGTCATCTCATATCTGAGATAACGTGCCCCCATGGCAGACGACTACCTCGTACGCATCGGCAAGCTCATCCGTGACGCCCGTCAACACCGGGGCTGGACACAGAGTCAGCTCGCCGAAGCACTCGGCACCAGCCAGAGTGCCGTGAACCGGATCGAGCGCGGCAACCAGAACATCAGCCTTGAGATGATCGCCCGCATCGGCGAAGCGCTCGACAGCGAGATCGTCTCCCTCGGCTACGCCGGCCCGATGCACCTGCGAGTGGTCGGCGGCCGCCGGCTGTCGGGCGCCATCGACGTCAAGACGAGCAAGAACGCGTGCGTCGCCCTCCTCTGCGGCTCGCTCCTGAACAAGGGCCGTACGGTACTGAGGCGGGTGGCCCGCATCGAGGAGGTCTACCGCCTCCTGGAGGTGCTCAACTCCATCGGCGTCCGCACCCGCTGGATCAACGACGGCGTCGACCTGGAGCTGATCCCGCCGGCCCGCCTCGACCTGGAGGCCATGGACGCCGACGCGGCGCGCCGGACCCGGAGCATCATCATGTTCCTGGGCCCGCTGCTGCACCGGATGGACAGCTTCCGCCTCCCGTACGCCGGCGGCTGCGACCTCGGCACGCGCACCGTCGAGCCGCACATGATCGCCCTGCGCCGCTTCGGCCTGGACATCACCGCGACCGAGGGCATCTACCACGCGAAGGTCGAGGCCGGGGTCTCCCCCGACCGCCCGATCGTCCTCACCGAGCGCGGGGACACGGTCACCGAGAACGCGCTGCTGGCCGCCGCCCGGCACGACGGCGTCACCGTCATCCGCAACGCCTCCTCCAACTACATGGTCCAGGACCTCTGCTTCTTCCTGGAGGCGCTGGGCGTCAGGGTCGAGGGCGTCGGCACGACCACCCTCACCGTCCACGGCGTCCCGAACATCGACGTGGACGTGGACTACTCCCCCTCCGAGGACCCGGTCGAGGCGATGAGCCTGCTCGCCGCGGCGGTCGTCACGGAGTCGGAGCTGACCATCCGCCGGGTGCCGATCGAGTTCATGGAGATCGAGCTCGCGGTACTGGAGGAGATGGGCCTCGACCACGACCGCTCGGCGGAGTACGTCGCGGACAACGGCCGCACCCGCCTGGTGGACCTCACCGTCCGCCCGTCCAAACTCGAAGCCCCGATCGACAAGATCCACCCGATGCCGTTCCCCGGGCTGAACATCGACAACGTCCCGTTCTTCGCGGCCATCGCCGCCGTCGCGCAGGGCCAGACCCTGATCCACGACTGGGTGTACGACAACCGCGCCATCTACCTGACCGACCTCAACCGCCTCGGCGGCCGCCTCCAACTCCTGGACCCCCACCGCGTCCTGGTGGAGGGCCCCACCCGCTGGCGCGCCGCGGAAATGATGTGCCCCCCGGCGCTCCGCCCCGCGGTGGTCGTCCTCCTCGCGATGATGGCCGCGGAGGGCACCTCGGTCCTGCGCAACGTCTACGTGATCAACCGCGGCTACGAGGAGCTCGCCGAACGCCTCAACTCGGTCGGCGCCCAGATCGAAATCTTCCGCGACATCTAGGAAGCAGGACAGAAGGTAACCAACCAGGCAGTGCGGACGTACTCAAATGGCCGCTGAACTGCCAAAGCGCTGCCGTCGCCGTGTGCAGGATGTGTGCAACGGATGACCCATTGACTGATGCCGCATCAGCCGCATGCGAAGGCCCCGGCACTCTTCACGGAGCGTGACGGGGCCTCAGTCTTTTGATCCACATTTACGCGAAGGGCGCGGCCAATGACCTCGTCCGGGATCTGACGAGGCGTTGGACGCTACGGCGCCCGAGGGGGCGCCAACGCAAAGGGGTCCGGGGTCCAGGGGGACGGGGTCGCACCCGTCCCCTTCCAAAAAGCTCGGCCCCCTGAGCAGCGGGGCGTCCTTCCCCTTGCTTCCTTCGCTGCTACCAACAGCTCCTCGTCCAGGAGTGCGGTTCAGCGACGGGAGTGCGACCGCCCGCCCGCAGCCGACCACGGACCACACGTCGAAGCCCCCGCCCCGGCACCGAGCCGGCCCGCGGGGCTTCGTCGTGTCCCAGCCCTCTACCGCCCGTTATGCATCTGAACCAACTTGCTTCAGAAAGGCATTCCGTGGCTCACCCGCAGAACCCGTACCAGCAGCCGAACCCGCAGTACCCGCAGCCGGGCATGCCGCCCATCATCATCAACAACTCCGCCGCCGCCTCGGCGTCGGCCGCAGCCGGGGGCTACGGGTGGCGCCCTCCCTACCGCCGTCAGTCTGTCGGCCTACACATCCTGCTGTTCATGTTCACCGTGGGCATCGGCAACATCGTCTACGCGATGAACGTCAACTCCTGGAACCGCCGACACGGCTACTGAGCTGCGGCTGAGGGCATGTTGAGCCCCCTCCCAGGCCAGTGGGGAGGGGGCTTTTCACGTCGGGATAGATCCCGACACCGATGAGGAGGGCTCTCCCACAGTGTGGGTAGAGGTAGAAACCGCCGACCCGGCGGGCGGAGCGCTCACTGGCTGAACATGGTCTCGGCCGCCCCTACACGGGGCGTCGTCATGCGCCGGGCCCGCATCGTCTCCGAGCCGGTGAGCGACTACATCGGCTGTGCGCGTCGGCGTTCGAGTCGGTGTGGGAGCGCGGGATCCCGCACGACCAGTACACCGGGGACGCTTGACCTCAGCGGCTGGCGGAGTCGGACACTACTGCGTCCGCATCGAGCTGTAGAGCTGTAGGCTGCCGCGAACTCCGGCGCGCGGGGCAGCCGCGCGGCGGGGCCCGCCGGCGGGTCGGGGGCATCACCGCCCCCTTGCCGCCGACCGCTGACGGGGAACACAAGTGGAACTTCCGCGCACTCGCACCCTGTCCGTGCTTGCGGTCCTCGGAGCGGGTGGAGTGATCGGCACGCTCGGTGCGCTCGCGGGCACGTTCGACGGGCCGGTTCCTCATGTCGTGAACCTCGTGTTCTCCGCGGGATGGTCGTGGGCGTGCTTCGCCTTCCTGATCGGGTACACCCGACCGTCGAAGACGGAGTCGGCCTGGCTGGCCTCTTCGGCCCTGGCCATCGGTGTGGCCGTGTACTACCTGCTCAAGTCCCTGAGTCCCGCGGCACCGATCGGAATGACGTCCGACGCGATGAGCAGCGACGGCGTGTCCTCCGGCATTCTGGTCTGGGGCGTGTGCGCCTTCGTGTTCGGAGCCCCGATGGGGCTCTTCGGGAATCTGGCACGGATCCCCGGAATCGGCGGACTGTCCTTCCGCCTCCTTGTTCCGCTCATCGCCTTCGTGGAGACCTCTGCCCGCCTGAAGGTGGAAGCGGACGCTGCGGGGCACTTCGTCGAGGTCACCTGGAGCACGATCCGCGTGATCGCCGTCCTCGGCGCCGTGGCTCTCGTCGCGCACACGGTGGGGCAGTGGACGCGCTCGGCCCGACGGTCCGGGACCCGGGCCTGAATTCAGGTCCGCAGGGCCCGGATCAGCCAGGGGTAGACCGGGATCAGGTCCGGTACGACCTGCCAGCCGTTGACGATCCACACCAGCCGCCAGTACCGGTCCACCAGGGGATCGTGCGCTTCCTCGAACTGCCGGGCCATCCACTCCCGGAACTCCCTGTCGGGGGTACGGGCGAAGACCTCGGCGAAACGGTGCACGAGGTCGTCGATGACGGCCGCGCCCCGCTCGCTCCGCGGGTCGGTGCCCGACTCCCTCTCCTCGGTGACCTTCTGGCGGGTGAACTCCATCAGTTCGTCGCCGGCCGCGCTCTCGATGTCGAGCGGGCGCCCGGCGGCCTGCCGTCCGGCCGTCCGGCGCATCCGGGCCCGGAAGTCCTCGTCGCCGACCAACTCGGCGAGTTCCACCCACGCGGCGACCTGCTCGCGGGACGGATCGTCGCAGAGGTCGGGAAGGGCCGCGCGGACCATGGCCGCCGCGGCGGGGTCGGCGTCCGCCGCGCCACTGGTCCCGAGGTCGCCGAGGTCCCCGAGGGTTCCCCGGGTCCCGAAGGTGCCCTCGATGAAATCGTCCGTCAGCCGGCGACGTTCCTCGCCGGACAACTGCGTGAGCCTGTGCATGAGTGTGATCTCCTCAGGGCCGGCCCCGCCTGCGGCGACGGCTCGCAGAACGCTCCGGCGCAGTTGCAGCACCCGGATCCGGGCGTCCATGGCGTCGGCGTGCACCGCGGCGACGTCCGCCACGGAAAGCTCCCGGTCCAGCACCCGTCGGATCGTGGCCAGGTCCACGTCCAGCTCGCGCAGGGTGCGCAGGAGTTCCAGGCGAAGCAGTGCGTCGAGGTCGTAGAGCCGGTAGCCGGCGGGGGTTCGAGTGGTCGGCGCCACCACCCCGGCATCGGAGTAGAACCGGATGGTCCGCACGGGCAGGCCCGTGCGCCGGGAGAGCTCGCCGATGGAGAAGAGGGTCGTGGCGTCCATGTCCCCCACTCTGCGGTCTCCAGTCACTGGAGACTCAAGGCGTTTGCCTGCCGGGCCGCCGCGACCGAGATTTCCTCGGCCTCATCTCCCGTACTACTCGGTACAAGTTTCAATCTTCTATACGCTCGCCGGGCCCACCACGTACCGCCAGAAGGACTCCACGTGACCTATGCCCCGCCGTACCCGCACCCGCAAGCGCCCGTACGGCGCTGGTGGCAGCACCCGGCACTGATCATCACCCTGCTGGTCCTCATACCGCCCGTCGGCATAGTCCTCGCGTGGCTCAGTCCGTGGAGCCGGGTGAAGAAGGTCGTCGCGACGGTGCTGGCGGGCCTGTGGTTCCTGACCCCGTTCCTGGGCGATTCGCCGAAGAAGGCCGAGACCGAGGCGAAGCCGAAGGCTGTCGCGGCCCCGAGCACGGCGCCCACGGCGGCTCCGAGCCCGAGCGGGCCGGCCAGCTACGTCGGCCAGAACCTCAAGCAGGCGAAGAGCGCCGCGTACGCGGCCGGGTACGAGTCGGTCTCGCACGACGCCGGCCCGGACGATGCCGGTCAGCTGGACACGGACAACTGGAAAATCTGCTTCCAGAGCGCGGCGGCGGCTCCCGCCGGGACGATGCCCACGCTCGACTTCGGCGTGGTGCGCAACGAGTGGCCGTGCCCGGCGAAGGACGGCGATCCGATCCCGTATCCGAAGATGCCGACGGTGGTCGGCCTCACCTTCACGAAGGCGTCCGAGGCCCTCAAGCCGATCGGCCTCAAGTCGGTCGATGCGCGCAGCGCGTACACCGACGTCCCCCTCCCGGCCGCCGTGGACGACTGGACCGTCTGCTTCCAAGACCCTGCCGAGGGCAAGGAGATCCGGGACCCGAAGGCCACCGGCGCCCACCTCACGGTCGTGGCGCCCGCCACCACGTGTCCCGCGGCGGAGGGCGGCAGGCTGCATCCGAAGCCCACCCCGCCGAGCAACGACGAAGACCCCGGCACCTCCTCCTCGGCCGGAACGTCCACGAGCTCCGGCGGCGGGGGTGGCAGCGTCTACTACAAGAACTGCACCGCCGCCCGGAGCGCCGGCGCCGCCCCGGTCCGGCGCGGGGACCCCGGTTACGGACGCCACTTGGACCGCGACGGCGACGGAGTCGGCTGCGAGTAGCCCGGGGTGACGGCCCGGCGGATGCCGCGTGCCCCCTCGTCCGGCGAGGGGGTCATCGCGGGATGGGCGGGGCCTCGGGGTCACGCCGTCGAACGACCTCGCGCCCGGCTACAGGGCGCCCCGCGCGGTTCCCGCCGGGCGGGGCTGGAGGATCGTGACGTCGGCGGGCTGGTCGCGCAGGGCGTCGAGTTCGGGTCCGAGCTTCGCCATCACCTCGCCGTTCGCGTGTGCGTCGAGGGCCGCCTGGTCGGCCCACTTCTCGATGATCACGATCGAGGTCCCGTCGGTGTGCAGCGCGTAGAGCTCGCAGCCGGGCTCGGCGTGGACGGCTTCGATGTGGCGGGCGTAGGTGGCCAGCGCTTCCTCCAGCAGCCCGGGCTTCGGGTGGACCACGGCGGTGACGACGACGGACATCGGGAACTCCTTCAACGAAGGCGACATGGGCGGGCTTTGGGCGTAACCGCCCGGCGTTCGCCAGCGTAGGTGATCTCGCGTCACCCGCCGTGTGCCGATCACCTGGTGGACCGCTCGGGGCCCCGGGCCCACGTCGCAATTCGGCCGGATGGGACGGAAGTCCTGGTCATACCTGCCGGGGGACCGGCAGAATCGGGCCTCCGGTACCGGACGAGGGAGCGGGCATGGCGGGTGGTGCGGACGCAGGGGCCGGTGCGGGGGCGGAGGTTCCCGAACTCGGCGGGGTCCCGCTGCTCGGGTCGCTCTTGGACCTGAAGTCGGACTCGCTCGGCACCTACCTGCGGGCGCAGCACCGGCACGGAGACCTCGTACGGGTCACCGCCGGCCCGCCCGGGATGAGGGCCGAGCTGTACTGCGTCTTCTCACCCGAGGGCGCCCAGCAGGTGCTCGCCTCCGACTCGGCCAACTTCCGCAAGGACAACGCCTTTTACCAGGAGGTCCGGGACTCCTTCGGCAACGGGCTGCTGACCAGCCAGGACGAGGACTACCTGCGTCAGCGCCGGCTGGTGCAGCCGCTCTTCACCCGGCGCCGGGTCGACGGCTACGCCGGAGCCGTCGCCGCCGAGACCACATCGGTCATCGCCGCGTGGGAGGAGGCCCTGGACGGCGTCGTCGACGTCTCCGACGAGATGACGCACCTGGCTCTGCGCGCCGTGGCCCGGATCCTCTTCGGCACCGACGTCGAGGCCACCGCGGAGGTCGTGGCCCGGTGCTTTCCGGTCATCACGGACTACGTGCTGCGCCGCGGCTACTCCCCCGCCAACATCCCTCGGCACTGGCCCACCCCGGGCAACAGGCGGGCGGCCGCCGCGATGGACGAGCTCTACGGGGTGTGCGACAAGATCATCGCTGAGCGGCGGGGCGGCCCCGGCGCGGACGCCGCCGGCCGGAACGCCGCCGGTCAGGACGGTGGCGGCGACGACCTCCTGTCGCTGCTCGCCGCCGCGAGGAGTTCGGACGACGGTGAGTTCGACGCCACCGAGCTGCGCGACCAGGTGCTGATCTTCCTGCTCGCCGGGCACGAGACGACCGCCACCTCCCTCTGCTTCGCCCTGCACCTGCTGGCACGCCATCCCGCGGAGCAGGCCCGGGCCCGCGACGAGATCTCCCGCGTCCTGGGCGACCGTACGCCCGAGGCCGCCGACCTGGACCGGCTCCCGTACCTCACCCGGGTGCTCAAGGAGGCCATGCGCCTGTACCCGGCCGCGCCCGTCATCGGCCGCAAGGCCGTCGTCGACACGAGGATCGGGGAGCACACCGTCCCCGCGGGCGCGGACGTGATCGTGGCGCCCTGGGTGACGCACCGCCATCCGCGGCACTGGCCGGATCCCGACCGTTTCGACCCCGAGCGGTTCACGCCGGAGGCGGAGGCGGCGCGGCCGCGCTACGCGTGGTTCCCCTTCGGCGGCGGCCCGCGCGCCTGCATCGGGCAGCACTTCTCGATGCTGGAGTCGGTGGTCGCACTGGCGATGATCCTGCGGGCGTACGCGTTCGAGGCCGTGGACACCGAGATCCCGGTGGGGGCCGGGATCACCCTGCGGGCGGACGGCCCGGTGCGCTGCCGGGTCCGTCGCCTGATACGGTAGCGACCGTTTGCCGCCAGGGCGGCCCCTGCGCGGATACGCACCGGATACGGCGCGGGGTATTCAGGTGCGATCGGCCGGAACGGGTCATAAGGTCGATGCCCGTGGAACCACTCAGTGAGAAACAGATCCGTGCGTCCTTCGTGAACTGCACCAAGGGCGAGGCCGCGCGACTGCGCCTGCCGCTCGACTTCGCCGAACTGCCGTGGGAAGACCTGGACTTCCTGGGATGGGTGGATCCGGGTGCGCCCCTGCGGGCCCACCTCGTGCTGCCGCGGCAGGCGGGGCCGCTGGGGATCTCCCTACGCGTACCGGCCGTGAGCCGTACCAGTGCGCTGAAGTCCAGCCTGTGCCAGATCTGCCTGACGGGTCACGCGTCCTCGGGGGTCACCCTGCTCGCCGCGCCCCTGGCGGGCGCCCGCGGCCGCGAGGGCAACACGGTCGGCACCTACATCTGCGCCGACCTCGCCTGCTCCCTGTACGTACGCGGCAAGCGGCAGCCGAAGCTGCGGACCGGTGGCCAGGAGGAGTCCCTGACCCTGGACGAACGCCTCGCCCGCATGTCGGGCAACCTGGACGCCTTCGCGGCCCGCGTCACCGGCGCCGGAGTCCCCACGGTGTGACCCCGGCGGCCCCGCCGGGACCCCCGGAGGAGCCTCCGGAGCGCCGAGCGGTCAGGCCAGTGCGGCCAGGTGGTCGGGGTGGTGGGTGGCGGCGTCGTGGGCGGCTTGGACGAAGGCGGCGACGGCCGCGGACCGCGAGGTCTCCGGCCAGGCGACCATGACCGCGCTCGGGCTGAGGTCGGTGACCGGCCGGTACGCGATGTCCGGGCGCTGGTGCCGCTCGGTGGTGGAGCGTGACAGGAACGCCACCGCCTGCCCCAGCGCGACCACCTCCAGGAGTTGCTCGACGCCGGCCACGAGCGGCCCCTCCGGGGTGTCGGCCGGCGCGGAGCCCGGGTGGCCGTCGCCCGCCTCCGCTCCGTCGCAGCCCGTGTAGTAGGCGGTGGCGGAGGGGGCGGCGCCCTTCCAGCGCGGGATCGGTTCGCCCTTGAGGTCGCTCAGCCGCAGGCGCCGGCGTCCGGCCAGGCGATGCGCGGCGGGAAGGACGGCCAGGCGCGGCTCGACCACGAGTGTCTGGGAATCCAGTCCTTGAGCGTCGAACGGGCTGCGCAGCAGCGCTACGTCGGCACGGCCGTCCCGCAGCATGGCGATCGGCTCTCCGCTGCCGCCGACGACGACTTCGGGCGGCGGCAGATGCGAACCCGCTGCCCGGTAGGCGGCGAGGACCTCCCGCAGCAGCCCGGCGTCGCCTCCCGGTTTGACGGCCACGACGAGCTGGGGTGTCGGCTGGCCGGCCCGGCGTGCCCGCCGGCCTGCGGCGTGCACCGCGTCGACCGCGATCCGGGCCTGGTCGAGCAGCACCCGACCGGCGTGGGTCAGCCTCACCTGCCGGGTGGTGCGCTCCAGCAGGCGCACCCCGAGCCGGGACTCCATCTGAGCGATCGCCTTCGACAGCGGGGGCTGCGCCATCCCCAGGCGCCCGGCGGCCCGGCTGAAGTTCAGTTCCTCCGCGACCGCGATGAAGTACCTCAGCTCCCGCACCTCCAACTCACTCATATCCGTGGACTATAGATCCAAAGCCTTCCGGTCTTTCCCTGCGGCCCGTGGGTGAGGGGAGGCTGGGTGCCATGACGACTTCGCAGAAGACTGCTCTGATCACCGGCGCGAACAAGGGCATCGGCAAGGAGACGGCGCGCAGGCTCGCGGCCCTCGGCATCACCGTGCTGATCGGCGCCCGCGACGCCGAGCGTGGCGAGGCGGCGACCGAGGAGCTTCGCGCGGGCGGCGCCGACGTACGGTTCGTATCCCTGGACGTCACCGACGAGGCCTCGGTCCAGGCGGCCGCCCGGCACATCGACGCCACGTTCGGCCGCCTCGACATCCTCGTCAACAACGCCGCGATCGCCGCCGGACCGCAGCAGCCGAGTGAAACCCCGGCCGCTACCGTCCGGCAGGTCTACGAGACCAACGTGTTCGGCGTCATCGCGGTGACCCACGCCATGCTCCCCCTGCTGCGCCGCTCCCCCGCCGCACGCATCGTCAACATGTCCAGCGAACTCGGCTCCCTGACCCACCTGGCCGACCCGGGCAGCCCCTGGACCGCCTACTCCTCGATCCTCCTGCCCTACTGCACCTCGAAGAGCGCGCTGAACGCGATCACCGTGCTCTACGCCAATGAGCTGCGCGCCGAAGGGATCCTGGTCAACGCGGTGAGTCCCGGCTACTGCGCGACCGATCTCAACCGCCACACCGGGATGCGCACGGCGCAGGAGGGCGCGGCCGTGGCGGTCGACCTGGCGACGGCGGGCGAGGACGGCCCGACGGGCGCGCTTTTGGCCGAGGACGGGCCGATCCCGTGGTGAGCCGTGCCGCGCCGGCACCGCCCTGAGCAGGCGCTGATCCCCGAGGGCGGGCCGTTTCCGGGAGAGACAACCTAAGTGCGGTCCGCCGCCGGGGTGTGGTTGCCCTGGAGGCGTTCGAGGTCCGAGGGGCGCACCTGGATGGCGAACAGCGCGATCGCCGCTCCGACCAGGGTGAACATGGCCGCCACGACGAAGGCCGCGCTGATGCCGGAGGTGAGGATCTGGTCGCTCCACGGCTTCGGGACCTGGCCGGTCTGCTGGAAGGCCGCCCGCTGGGCGGGGGTGGCCGTGCTGAGGAAGCCGGCCACCTGGTCCTTCGCCTCGTTGCGGCTCGCCGTGCCGAAGACCGTCACCAGGATCGACAGGCCGAGGGAGCCGCCGACCTGCTGCATCGTGTTGAGCAGTCCGGACGCGGCTCCCGACTCGCGGTCGGGGACGTTGGACAGGGCCATCAGGGTCAGTGACACGAACTGGAGGCCCATGCCGAGGGCGAAGAGCAGCATCGGACCCAGGATGCTGCCCAGGTACGTCGAGTGGACGTCCGTCTGCGTCAGCCAGCCGAGCCCGGCCGCCGAGGACAGGGCGCCGCCGACCATGAACGGTTTGGGCCCGAACTTGGGGAGCAGCTGCGAGGTGAGGCCGGCGCCCAACGCGACCATCACGCTGACCGGGAGGAAGGCGAGGCCGGCCTGGATCGGGCTGAAGCCGAGCACGATCTGCACGAAGAGGGTCAGGAAGAAGAACATGCCGAAGATCGCGCAGGCGAGCATGAGCATGATGCCGTAGGTCCCGGCCCGGTTGCGGTCGGCGAACATGTGCAGCGGGGTGATGGGCTGGGGCGAGCGCCGCTCGTTCAGGATGAACAGGGTCAGCAGGACCACGGCGGCCCCGAAGGAGCCGAGGGTCACCGGGTCGCGCCAGCCCTCCTGGGAGGCCCTGATGAAGCCGTAGACCAGCGCGACCATGCCCACGGTGGACAGCAGCGCGCCGGCGAAGTCGAAGTGGCCGGGGTGGCGTTCGGACTCGCGCAGGACTTTCGTGGCCAGGACCGCGATGACGATGGCGATGGGGACGTTGACGAAGAGCACCCAGCGCCAGTCGAGCCATTCGACGAGGATGCCGCCCGCGAGCAGGCCGATGGCGCCGCCGGCCGCCGAGACGCCGGCGAACACGCCGAAGGCCCGGTTGCGGGCGGGGCCTTCGCGGAAGGTGGTGGTGATCAGCGCGAGGGAGGTCGGGGAGGCGATGGCGCCGCCGACGCCCTGGAGGGCGCGGGCCGCCATCAACTGGCCTTCGTTCTGGGCGAGTCCGCCGAGGAAGGAGGCCAGGCCGAACAGCAGGACACCGAAGATGAAGACCCGTTTGCGGCCGAGGATGTCGCCGGTGCGGCCGCCGAGGAGCAGCAGACCGCCGAAGGCGAGCGTGTAGGCGTTGACGACCCAGGAGAGGCTTTCGGTGGAGAAGCCGAGCGCGGTCTGGATGTGGGGCAGCGCGATGTTCACGATCGTGATGTCGAGCACCACCATCAGCTGACAGGAGGCGATGACGAACAGGGCGAGTCCGTTGCCGCTTCCTCGGACCTTGCCATCGGTCCCGTTGCTGCTCGGCGTTGCGTTCGGGTCCACCCTTTCGACGCTAAGCCCGCGCTCCTGGGGTCACCACTCGAACAGCCTAGTGGTAGTGACATTGCACATGTCACACTACGATCATGGATGACTTCCTCAGGCTCTCCGCGAGCACCGCCCGCTTCTCCTACGGAGCCCCGCGCGCGTTCTCCTTCGGCGACGACGGCCGGCTCCTCTGGTTCCTCCGCTCCACCGGCCCCACCGACGCCTTCGACAGCCTCTGGGTGCTCGACACCGCCACCGGCGCCGAGACCCGGCTCGCCGATCCGCGCGAGGTGTGTCCCGAGCCGGGGGCCCTCCCGGACGCCGAGCGCCGGCTGCGCGAGCGGACCCGGCTCGTCGCCGCCGGCATCGGCTCGTACGCCCTCTCCGCGGACGGCCGGCGCGCCGTCTTCGCACTGTACGGACGGCTCTACGGGGTCACCGCCGCCGCGGACGGCAAGCCCGAGGAGATCCCGGCCGCCGGACCCGTCGTGGACCCCCGGCCCAACGCCGACGGCTCGCGCACCGCGTACGTCACCGACGACGCCCTGTACGTCACCCCGGGCGGCCGGGTCAGCCCGGACGACGGGGCCCGCTGGGGCCTCGCCGAGTTCGTCGCCGCCGAGGAGCTGGGCCGCTCCCGGGGCCACTGGTGGTCCCCGGACGGAGTCACTCTGCTGGCCGCTCGGGTCGACGAATCCGCCCTCCAGCGGCGGTACTTCGCCGACCCGGCGCACCCCGAGCGACCCGCCGAGGACTTCGCCTATCCCGAGGCGGGCGGGCCCAACGCCGACGTCCAGCTGTGGGTGCTGCGCGAAGGCGGAGGCGAGGGCCAGGACTCGGGCGTTGGCTCGGCCGGGGCGCCGGCCCGGATCCGGCTCGACTGGGACGCCGAGACCTACCCCTACGTGTCCGACGCGGGCTGGGAGTCCGCCGGGGAGATCCTGCTGACCGTGCAGGACCGGCTCCAGCAGAACGTACTGCTGCTCTCCGCCGACCCGGCCACCGGCCGCACCACCGAACTGTCCCGCACCACGCACCCGCGGTGGGTGGACCCCGACCTGCCCGGTACCCCGGCCCGGCTGGCCGACGGGCGGATACTGACCGCCGCCGACACCGAGGGCGGCGTCGCCCGGGCCCTCGCGCTGGACGGCCGACTGATCACCGGGGACGGGATCCAGGTCCGGCGGGTGGCCGGGGTCCACCAGGACCGGTTGCTGATCGAAGCCGGTCTGCGCGACCCCGCCGAGCAGCAGGTGCTGTTGCTGGACCCGGACACCGGCGAGCTGACCCCCGTGGCCGACGGGCCCGGCGTGCACAGCGTCCAGGCCTCGGCCGGGTTCCTGCTGCTGACGTCGGCCGGCGCGGACGGGGTCCGGCGCACCCTGCGCACCCCCGACGGGCGGGAGTTCACCCCGGTCGACCTGTCGCAGCCGCTGCCCTACCGGCCGGCGCCCCTCCTGGAGCGGGTCACCGAGCACGGCGTCCCCACCGCCCTCGTACTGCCCCGCGACCACGTGCCCGGCCGGAAGCTGCCCGTCCTGATGGACAGTTACGGCGGCCCCGGCATGCAGGACATCACCGTCGACGCGCGCCGCTGGCAGCTCCGCCAGTGGTGGGCCGACCAGGGCTTCGCGGTGGTGACCGTGGACAACCGCGGGACCCCGAACGTCTCCCCCGCCCACGTCCAGGCGATGTACCGCGGCTTCTCCGAGGTCACCCTCGAGGACCAGGTCGCGGCCCTCCACGCCCTCGCGGCCCGCCACGGGGACCTGGACCTCGGCCGGGTGGGGGTGCGCGGCTGGTCGTACGGCGGCTACCTCGCGGCCATGGCGGTGCTGCGCCGGCCGGACGTCTTCCACGCGGCGGCGGCCGGCGCCGCGCCGACCGACTTCCGGCACTACGACACCGCGTACACGGAGCGGTACCTCGGCCTCCCGCAGGAGCACCCGGACGTCTACGAGCGCGACTCCCTCATCCCCGACGCCCCCACGCTCTCCCGCCCGCTGCTGCTCATCACGGGCCTGGCCGACGACAACGTCCACCCCTCCCACACCCTGCGCCTCTCGCAGGCCCTGACCGACGCGGGCCGCCCCCACCAGCTCCTGGCCCTGCCGGGCATCACCCACATGACCCCGGGCGGCACCCGCGAGAAGCTGATGGCCCTGGAACTGCAGTTCTTCCGCCGCGAACTGGGCTGACGCGAACGGGCCGCCTACGGGCGCGGACAGCGGGAGGGGCCCCGGAGACGCCTTTGTCTCCGGGGCCCCTCCCCTTCCCCGGGTCCCCGTCAGTCGCCGGGGAAGTGGCAGGCCACCTCGCGGGAGGCGGCGGGCTGGAGCAGGGGGCGTTCGGTGCGGCAGATCGGCTGTGCCTTGGGGCAGCGGGGGTGGAAGGTGCAGCCGGGGGGTGGAGCGGCCGGGCTCGGCGGGTCGCCGAGCAGCACGATCCGCTCCCGCCGCCGTTCCGCCGCCGGGTCCGGCAGCGGGACGGCGGACAGCAGCGCCCGGGTGTACGGGTGCTGCGGGTTCTCGTACAGGGACTTCTTGTCCCCGATCTCGACGATCCGGCCGAGGTACATGACGGCGACCCGGTCGCTGACCCGCTTGACCACCGACAGGTCGTGGGCGATGAACACGTAGGCGAGGCCCAGTTCGGCGCGCAGCCGCTCCATCAGGTTGACGATCTGGGCCTGTACGGAGACGTCCAGCGCGGAGACCGGTTCGTCGGCGACGATCAGCCGGGGGCTGGTGGACAGCGAGCGGGCGATGCCGATGCGCTGGGCCTGGCCGCCGGAGAACTCGTGCGGGTAGCGGTCGATCTGCTCGGGGATCAGCCCGACGAGTTCCATCAGCTCGGCGGCCCGGCGGCGGGCGTCCGCCGCGCTCCAGCCCTGTACCAGCAGCGGGTCGGAGATGATCCGGGCGACGGTCTGGCGCGGGTTCAGCGAGGAGTGCGGGTCCTGGAAGACCATCTGGATGTGCTTGCGCAGCGGGCGCATGCCGGACGGGGAGAGGCGGCTGATGTCCTTGCCCTCGAAAGCGATCCGGCCCGAAGTGGGTTCCAGCAGCCTTACCAGCATCCGTCCGGTGGTGGACTTCCCGCAGCCCGACTCCCCCACCAGGCCGAGGGTCTCCCCGGCCGCCAGGTCGAAGGACACCCCGTCGACGGCGCGCACGGGCGCCCCCCGGCGCCCGGTCACGGATCGTCGGCCGGGGAAGGTCATGGTGAGGTCCCGTACGGACAGCAGAGCCGGGGAGCCCTCGCGAGCGGAGCCCATACGGGCGGCCCTCTCGTGTGCGGCGGTGTCGGTCATCGGGCCGCCTCCTCGGCGGTACGGGTCGGGGCCCCGGCGAAGTGGCAGGCGACCGTCCGTCCCGGTCCGTCCCCGTACGCCGCCGGCTCGGGCCGTACGTCGGTGCAGCGCGCGACCGCCCGGGGACAGCGCGGGGCGAAGGCACAGCCGGGGGCCGGTGTGAGCAGGGACGGCGGGGAGCCGGGGATGAAGGGCAGCGGCTCGTCGTCCGCGGTGTCGAGGCGGGGCAGCGAGTCGAGCAGGCCCCGCGTGTAGGGGTGGGCGGGGTCGGCGAACAGCGCCTCGGCCGTCGCCTGTTCGACGGCCCGGCCGCCGTACATGACCAGTACCTCGTGGGCGACGCGGGCGACGACGCCCAGGTCGTGGGTGATCATCACGACGCCGAGTCCGCGCTCCTGCTGGAGCCGGGCGATCAGTTCCAGGATCTGCGCCTGCACGGTGACGTCCAGGGCGGTGGTCGGTTCGTCGGCGATCAGCAGGTCGGGCTCGCAGGCCAGGGCCATGGCGATCATCGCCCGCTGTCGCATGCCGCCGGAGAACTGGTGCGGGTACTCCCGTGCGCGTCGGGCCGGTTCCGGGATGCCGACCTCGCCGAGCATGTCGACGGCCCGTTTGCGCGCGGCGGCCCGGCCGGCCTTGAAATGCACCCGGAAGTGCTCGGCGATCTGCTCGCCGACCGTGTAGTAGGGGTGCAGGCTGGAGAGCGGGTCCTGGAAGATCATGGCGATCCGGCGGCCGCGGACGCGGGAGAGTTCCCGCTCGGACAGGGTGGTCAGTTCCTGTCCGGACAGCCGCACGGAGCCGCCCACCTCGACCGTGCCCCGGTGCAGGCCCATGACGGCGAGCGAGGTGACGGACTTGCCCGAGCCCGATTCGCCGACGATGCCGAGGGTGCGTCCCGCCTCTACGGTGAAGCCGATCGAGTCGACGGCCCGTACCGTCCCGCGTTCGGTGGTGAACGTGACGCGCAGGTCGCGTACTTCGAGGAGCGGAGCGGTCATCAGTACCTCACTCTCGGGTCGATGACGGCGTACAGGACGTCGACCAGGAGGTTGGCGACGACGATGAAGAAGGCGGCGAGCAGGGTGACGCCGAGGACCACGGGCTGGTCGGAGTTGACGAGCGCGCCGTAGAACAGCCGCCCGATGCCGGGGAGTCCGAAGATGGACTCGGTGATGACGGCCCCGGCGAGCAGGCCGCCGAGGTCCATCCCGAAGATGGTGAGGATCGGGGTCATCCCGGAGCGAAGCCCGTGTTTGACGACGACGGTCCGTTCGGGCATGCCCTTGGCGCGGGCGGTGCGGATGTAGGGCTCGGCCATCGCCTCGATCATCGAGCCCCGGCTCTGACGTGCGTACATGGCGGCGTACAGCAGGGCGAGCGCGGTCCAGGGCAGGAGCAGGTTCGAGGCCCAGCCGAGCGGGTCGTCGGTGAGGGCCTGGTAGGTGGGGTAGGGCAGGAGGCCGGCGATGCGGATGACCCCGTAGATGAGCATCACCGAGGTGAAGTAGACGGGCAGCGAGGCGGCGGCGACCGCCCCGACCATCAGGGCCTTGTCGGTGGCGGTGTCCTTGCGCAGGGCGGCGGTGACGCCGGCGCCCAGCCCCAGGACGAGCCACAGCAGGGCGGCGCCGACGGCGAGGGAGGCGGAGACCGGGAGCCGGTCCATGAGCAGGTCCCACACGGGCAGGGAGTTCTCGTACGAGTAGCCCAGGCACGGGAAGTCGCAGGCGACGGCGTACTGGCCGGTGCCGAGGGTGCGGCCGGTGAAGATGCCGGTCAGGAAGTCGGCGAACTGCCGCCACAGGGGCTGGTCGAGGCCCAGGTACGTCCGTACGTCGGCCAGGCGCTCGGCGCTGCAGGTCTTTCCGCAGGCGGCCGCGGCCGGGTCGGCGGGCAGGACGTAGAAGATGAGGAAGGTGACGGCGGCGATGGCGAGGAGCACCCCGGCGAGGGCGAGCAGCCGGCGGGCGAGGTAGGCGATCACGTGCGGCCGCCCCTCGGGTCGAGGATGTCGCGCAGCGCGTCGCCGAGCAGGGTGAAGGCGAGGACGGCGAGGAAGAGGAAGACGCTGGGGATGACGAAGTACATGGGGTCGGTCTCGTAGTAGGCGACGGACTCGGCGATCATCTGGCCCCAGGACGGGGTGGGCGGGCGGACTCCGACGCCGAGGTAGCTCAGGGCGGCCTCGGTGCTGATCATCCCGGGGATGAGCAGGGTCGTGTAGGCGATGACCGGGCCCGAGACGCCCGGAAGGACGTCGCGGGTCAGGATCCGCCAGGGGCCGGCGCCGCCCACGCGGGCGGCGTCGACGTACTCGCGGTGCTTGAGGGAGAGGGTCTGGCCGCGGACGACGCGGGCGACGCCGGGCCAGCCGAAGACTCCGATGACGGAGGTCATGAGGACGATCCGGTTGACGTCCTTGGCCACGGACAGCATCGCGATCATGAAGATCAGCGAGGGGAAGGACATGGTGAGGTCCATGAGCCGGGACAGGACCGCGTCGGTGCGGCCGCCGAAGTAGCCGGCGGCGATCCCGGCGGCGGTGCCGACGACGACCACGATGGCGGTGGCGGCGAAGGCGATGAGCAGGGAGACCTGCGCGCCGTGGACCACGCGGGCGAACAGGTCGCGGCCGGTGACGGGTTCCACGCCGAGCCAGTGCTCGGGGCTGATCCCGCCGAAGGAGCCGAGGGGCTGGCCGCCGAGGTAGGGGTCGATGGCGGACTTGTCGAACTCCTCCGGGGACCAGCCGCCGAGGGCTCCCAGCCAGGGGGCGGTCGCGGCCATCAGGACGAAGAGGACGACGACGCAGAGGCTGACGCGGACGGCGGGGCGGCGGCGGAGCTCGCGCCGGGCGAGCTGCCAGGGGCTGCTGCCGGTGGCTGCCGCGGGCAGGGCCGCGGCGGTATCGGGGGGACGGGGGGCAACGGGGGTACGGGGGGCCTCGGGGGCCGGGGTCGTGCCGGGGGCCGGTGCGCTGCCGGCGGCGCGGGCGGCACCCGGCGTCGGGGGGTCGTCGGGACCCAGGGGTGCCCGGTCGTCCGGGACCGGTGCGGTGGTGGTCATGGCTGCGGGGATCCCTCGGGCCCTCAGCCCTGGCTCTTCGAGGGGTCCTTGAGGCCGACCGTCGCGTAGTCGATCTCGCCGGTCCACACGGGGTGGCCGAACGCGCCGGCGATGTTGGGGCCGACGAGCAGCGGCTTGCGCTCCAGCAGCACCGGGATGGACGGGGACTTCTTCATGAGTTCCGCGTCCAGGTCGATCCAGGCCTGGTTGGCCTGCTTCGCGTCGGCCATGTTGTTGATCTCGTCGATCCGCTTGATGGTCGCCTCGTCGCGGAACTGGCTGTAGTTGCCCTGGTTGCCCTTGGCCTTGATGGTGCGTCCGTCGAAGACGAAGGGGATCCAGGTGGAGCCGGACGGGTAGTCGGGGCACCAGCCGGTGAAGGTCATGTCGGGGGTGGTGGAGAGGTCGCCGATGACGTCGTAGTACGCGCCCGGGTCGACGGTGTCGATGACGACCTCGACGCCCGCGCGGGACAGGCCCTGCTGGATGGCCTCGGCGGCGCCCTTGTCGCCGGTGGAGACGGACAGGGAGACCTTGAGCTTCTCCTTGCCGGCGGCCTTCAGCAGTTCCTTGGCCTTGGCCGGGTCGCCGGCCGGGGCGATCTTCAGCGTGTCGGCCTGCTTGCCGCCGGTCAGGGCCGGGGGCAGGTAGGCGGTGGCGATCTCGTTGAGGGCCGGGCCGCCGCCGGCGGTGACCACGGCCTCCTTGTCGACGGCGTACTGCATGGCCTCGCGGACCTTGGGGTCGTCGAAGGGGGCGCGGGAGGTGTTGAGGTAGAGCATCTCGGTACAGCCCTTGGATTCCGCGATCAGGCGTGCCTTGACGTCCGGCTTGGGCAGCACCTTGGGGGCGCTCTCGGGGCGCATGTCGGCGTACTGGACGGTGGAGGCGTCGGCGCCGTCGCCGGCGATGATGCGGTCGTCGACCTGGCCGCCCTTGAGGCCCATGACGACGACGAACTTGTCGGGGTAGGCCTTGCGCACGGTGTCGGTCTTCGCGTCCCAGTGCTCGTTGCGGACCAGGACCAGCTTCTTGTCGCGGTCGTACGACTCGATCTTGTACGGGCCGGAGGAGAACGGGCGGGCGTCGTACTGGGTGCCCTTCTCCTGGGACTGGGGCACGGGCGAGAAGGTCGGCAGGGTGGCCGTGGCCGAGAACTCGGCGACCGGGCGCTTGAGTTCGAAGACGATCGTACGGTCGTCGGGGGTCTTCACCGAGTCCAGGTGCTGCCCCTGGAGGGGGCCCTTGTAGCTCTCGGTCCCGGCCAGGTACTGGGCCGCGTAGTCGGGGCCGCCGGTGAGGTCGGGGGCGAAGGAGCGCTCGACGTTGTACTTGACGTCCTGGGCCTTGACGGGGGTGCCGTCCTCGTACTTCACGCCCTCCTTGAGGGTGAAGGTCCAGGTGCGGCCGCCGTTGGAGGGGGTGCCGAGGTCGGTGGCGAGGTCGGGGACCAGCTCGCTGCCCGCCTTGCCGGGCTCGGCCTTGAAGGTGACGAGCGTGCGGTAGAGGAGGCGGGTGCCGAAGTCCATGGTCGGCATGACCCAGTTGCGGGCGGGGTCGAGGTGGGCGAAGTCCTGGTTGGACAGGACGGTGAGGGTGCCGCCCTTGACCGGGGTGCCGCCGAGGATCTTGCCGTCGTTGGCTGCGGCGGGGTTGGACGCGCCGTCGCCGGCGGAGCCCTTCCTGGTGTCGGAGCAGCCCGAGGCGCCGAGTGCGAGTGCTGCCACCAGGGCGGTGGCGAGGGCGAGTTGGGTGCGCTTGGTCATGGGTCACTCCAGTGAAGGGCCGCGCTCTAGGATGTGACCGGTAACATAGTAATGTGAAATTGTACTGACAAGAGGTTGAGCGGCCCGTTATCCAGCCGTGTCCAAATCCCGCCGCCCGGTGCGGTGTTGGGGGTGATCGGGCATACCCCGGGGAGGGGACCGGGCCCGGTGGGACGCCCTAGAGGCCGGAGCCGAGGCCGCCCGGGGTGCGGCCGACCGGCTCGTCGCGGCCCTGGGCCCAGAGCGAGCGGACGTGGCCGAGGTGGCGGACCATGCAGGCCTCGGCCGCCGCGGCGTCGCCGCTGATCATCAGGTCGAGCAGCTCGATGTGCTCCTCCGCCGAGGAGACGAGCTTGCCGGCCTCGTCCAGGCCGGTCAGCCCGTACAGCCGGGAGCGCTTGCGCAGGTCGCCGACGGTCTCGACGAGCCGGTCGTTGCCCGCGAGGCCGAGCAGCGTGAGGTGGAAGCGGCGGTCCGCCTCCAGGTAGCCGATGAGGTTGTGCTCGCGCGCGCTGGTGACGATCTCCTCCGCGATCGGCCGCAGCGCCTCCAGCTGCTCCGTCGTGGCGATCTTCGTGATCCGACCGATGGTCGGCACCTCGATCATCGTGCGCAGTTCGGTGAACTGGTCCAGGTCGCGCTCGCTGACCTCGGTGATCCGGAAGCCCTTGTTGCGGACCGGTTCGACCAGTCCCTCCCGGGCCAGGTCGAGCATGGCCTCGCGCACCGGGGTGGCCGAGACACCGAGTTCGGCCGCGAGGCCGGGGGCCGAGTAGACGCTGCCGGGGCGCAGCTCACCCGCTATCAGGGCGGCTCGGAGCGCGTGGCCGACCTGGTCGCGGAGCCGTTCCTGGGCCTTGATGAGACTGTGCTGCTTCAGGTCACCCATTGCATTTCCTCCGAGACCCCACCACCGACGCGCAGAGGAACAGCGTACAATGTCACGTTGCGCTGCTCACACTCCGGCGGCCTCCCACAACGCGACCGCCACGGCGAGATCTTCCCAGGCCATGCCCACGCTCTTGAAGAGCTGTGGACAACTCTGCGCTCCGCCCGCCGGCATCCGCCCCGCGACCAGGTCGGCGAGGGTGCCCGTGATGTGGCCGGGCCCGATCGCCCCCTCCGCCTCCGGGACCAGCAGGTCACCGGCCTCCCGCAGGGCCGCCGCGCGGGATTCCACGTACACGGCCGCGCGTCGCACGAGGGCCGTGTCCGTCTCCCGGGCGGTCGGCTCGTGCGAGCCCACGGCGACGACGGTGGCGCCCGGGCCGACGAGGCGCCCGTCGAAGAGCGGTTCCCGGGCGGTGGTGCAGCAGATCACCAGATCCGCGTCGGCCACCGCCTTCGGGGTGCCGGTCCGGGCGGGCACCCCCAGGCCGCGCGCGTGCTCCGCGAGCCGCTCCCCGCCCGCCGGGTCCCGGGCGACCACCACCGCCTCGGCCAACTCCCGGACCGAGAGCGCCGCTTCGAGGTGCCCGTACGCCTGGGGCCCGGAGCCGAAGAGCACCAGCCGCAGCGGCCGGCCGGCCGGAGCCAGGTGGCGCAGCGCGAGGGCGGAGACGGCAGGCGTGCGCAGGGTGGTCAGGGCGGCTCCGTCGAGCAGGGCCAGCGGACGCAGGGTGGGCCCGTCCAGCAGCAGGTAGGAGCCGGTGATCCGGGGCAGCCCGCGGGCCGGGTTGCCGGGCGCCACCCCGGCGATCTTCACCCCGGCGTACGCGCCGGACGCGGCCGGCATCAGCAGCAGTTCGCCGCCGGGTACGGCGAGCGCCGTACGCTGCGGACAGTTCTCGGGATCCAGCCCGGCCCGGAGGACCTCCGCCAGGGCATCCGCGGCCGCCGCCGGGGTCAGGAGCCCGGCCATGGCGCCGGCGCCCAACTGCGGGAGCCCGTCCGCAACCGGACCCGCCACGGCCCTGGCCGGCGCCGCGGCGGCCGGCGCGGCCGGGGCCGGTCCTGCAGACCTCCCCACATCGGACCTCCCCACATCGGACCGCCTCACCATGGGAATCCCGTCCCCAACGCGTCGTGCGGGTCGAGCACGAAGGCGTGTTCGCCGGTGCGGTGGGCGCTGCCGGTGACCTCGGTGACCCCGCCGTCCAGCATCCGTCCGGTGAACATCGTGCCGGTGACCGACTCGCTCAGCAGGTCCTCGCCGGGGCCGAGCCGCCCGTCCTCCGCGAGCAGCGCGAGCCGCGTCGAGGTGCCGGAGCCGCAGGGCGAGCGGTCGACCTGGCCGTCGGCGAACACGGTGACGTTGCGCTGGTGCGGCCCGAACGGGGTGTCCGGGAGCTCCTCGTGGAGGACCACCCCGTACACCCCGGACAGCAGCGGGCCGTCGGGGTGCCAGGTGGCGGGGTGCGTGGCGAGCGCGGCCCGGATCTCCCGGCCGGCCCGCACCAGCGCGGGCAGAGAGGACCGGGAGACGTCCAGGCCGAGGTCGCGGGCGCGGACGGAGGCGTAGCAGGCCCCGGCGTGCGCGATGTCCACCTCGGCGAGGCCGAGGGTGGTGGCGACGGGGACCTTGCGGGCGCCCACCCGGGCCGGCACGTTGCGGAAGGTGACCCCGGTGGTGCGGCCGCCGTCCCGGTGCACGGTCGCGGTGACCCGCCCGGAGGGTACGTCGATGCGCACCTGGACCTCGCCGTGGTCCGGGGCGGCGACCCGGCCGGTGTCCACGGCCCAGGCCCCGAGGGCCATCGTGCCGTGGCCGCACGCGGTGGAGTAGCCGTCCTTGTGCCAGAACAGCACGCCGAAGTGGGCCCCGTCGTCGTCGGCCGGGACCACGAACCCCCCGTACATCCCGGCGTGTCCGCGCGGCTCCTGCACGAGCAGGCGCCGTACGTCGTCGAGCGCGCCCCGGCGCGGGGCGGTCCCCGAGCCTCCCGGGCCGATGGCGGTGGCGCAGCGCTCGGCCACGGTGTCACCGGGCACCGCCGGGCCCTGCGCACCGCAGTCGACGATCCGGAACGGCTCGCCGGCGGTGTGGTAGTCCACCGTACGGACGGTGATCACAGGAGGAAGCCTCCGGGAAAGGGGTCGGACGGGTCGAGGAAGTACTGGGCGGTGCCGGTGATCCAGGCCCGGCCGGTGACCGTGGGCACCACGGCCGGGAGCCCGCCGACGGTGGTCTCCGCGACCAGCCGCCCCGTGAACTCGGTCCCGATGAAGGACTCGTTGACGAAGTCAGCGCCGAGCCCCAGGAGGCCGCGGGCGTGCAGCTGGGCCATCCGCGCGCTGGTGCCCGTACCACAGGGCGAGCGGTCGAACCAGCCCGGGTGGATGGCCATGGCGTGCCGGGAGCGGCGGGCGTCGGAGCCGGGGGCGGCGAGGTAGACGTGTTTGACCCCGGCGATGGAGGGGTTCTCGGGGTGGACGGGCCTGTCGTCGCCCGCGTTGATCGCGTCCATGACCGCGAGTCCGGAGGCGAGCAGGTCGTCCTTGCGGGCGCGGTCGAAGGGGAGGTCGAGGGCGTCGAGTTCGACGAAGGCGTAGAAGTTGCCGCCGTAGGCCAGGTCGTAGGTGACCGTGCCGAAGCCGGGGACCTCGGTCTTGAGGTCGAGGCCGACGCTGAAGGAGGGGACGTTGGTGAGGGTGACGGCGGTGGCCGCACCGTCCTCGACGCGGACGTCGACGCTCACCAGTCCGGCGGGGGTGTCGAGCCGGACGGTGGTGACCGGCTCGACGACGGGCACCATGCCGGTCTCGACGAGGACGGTGGCGACACCGATGGTGCCGTGCCCGCACATGGGGAGCAGGCCGGACACCTCGATGTAGAGGACGCCGAAGTCGGCGTCGGGGCGGGTGGGGGGCTGCAGGATGGCGCCGCTCATCGCGGAGTGCCCGCGCGGTTCGTACATGAGCAGGGTGCGGACGTGGTCCGTGTGCTCGATGAAGTGGAGCCGCTTCTCGGCCATGGTGGCGCCGGGGATCACCCCGACTCCCCCGGTGATCACCCGGGTCGGCATGCCCTCGGTGTGCGAGTCCACCGCGTGGTAGACGTGGCGCGTACGCATCTGGCGTCCCCTCCGGTCGGTTAGTTGAGGCCCTCGGCGAGGGCCTTCTCGGTGGCGGCCCGGACGGCCGCCTCGGTGTCGCCGGTGAGCGGGAAGCGGGGCGGGCGGGTGGCGCCGCCGGGGCGCCCGGCCAGGTCCATGGAGAGCTTGATGGCCTGGACGAACTCCGTCTTGGAGTCCCAGCGCAGCAGGGAGTGCAGGGACTTGTAGAGCGGCAGGGCGGTGGTGAGGTCCCCGGCGACGGCGGCCCGGTAGAGGGTGGCGCAGGCGTGGGGCAGCGCGTTGGGGTAGCCGGCGATCCAGCCGACGGCGCCCGCGAGGGCGAGTTCGAGCAGGACGTCGTCGGCGCCGATGAGCAGGTCGAGGCCGGGGGCGAGTTCGGCGATCTCGTAGGCGCGGCGCACGTCCCCGCTGAACTCCTTGACGGCCACGATGGAGCCGTCGGTGTGCAGCCGGGCGAGGAGGGCCGGGGTCAGGTCCACCTTGGTGTCGTACGGGTTGTTGTACGCGACGACGGGCAGCCCGGCGCGGGCGACCTCGGCGTAGTGGGCGCGTACGGTCTCCTCGTCGGCCCGGAAGGCGTTGGGCGGCAGGAGGAGTACGGAGCCGGCGCCGGCCCCGGCGGCCTGCTCGGCCCAGCGGCGGGCCTCGGCGCTGCCGTAGGCGGCGACGCCCGGCATCACGCGGGCGCCGTCGCCGGCCGCCTCGACGGCGGTGCGCACGACCTGCGCGCGCTCCTCGTCGGTGAGGGTCTGGTACTCCCCGAGGGAGCCGTTGGGGACCACGCCGTCGCAGCCGTTGGCGATCAGCCAGGCCACGTGTTCGGCGTAGGCGTCGTAGTCGACGGTGAGGTCCTCGCGCAGGGGGAGCGCGGTGGCGACCATGATGCCGTGCCAGGGGCGGGTGCGGGTGTCCGTACCGGTGGTGGGCGCGGGGGTGTGCGCGTCGGTCATGAGAGAGCTCCCTAGAGTGGTGTGTGACATTTTACTAGCGGGTGTGGACCGGCCACAAGGGGCCGGGCCGTCCGATCAGCCGTCGGCCGGGGGCAGTTGCGCGAGGTGGCGCAGCGGGACCGGGCAGGACAAGGGCCGCCGGTCGGGTCCGGGCTCGCCACCGGCGAGGGCGGCGACGGCCGGTCCGCACATGCGGCCCTGGCACCAGCCCATTCCGGAGCGGGTGAGGAGTTTGACCGTACGGGCGTCCCGCGCGCCCAGATCGGCGACGGCCTCGCGGATCCGGCCGGCCGGCACCTCCTCGCAGCGGCACACGACGGCGTCGTCGCGGAGCCAGCCGGTCCAGCCGTAGCCGGGGCGGTGGGCGGCGCCCATGGCCTCGGCGAAGCCGCGCAGGCGGGCGCGGCGGCCGGTGAGGGCGGCGGGCGCGGGCCGGCCGGCGATCGCGTGGGCGGCGATCTCCCCCTCGATCAGGGCCAGTTGGGCGCCGCCGATGCCGCCGGTCTCGCCCGCGGACCAGATCCCGGGGACGGAGGTCCGCTGCTCGGCGTCCAGCGCCAGCGCGACCGTGCCGTCGGCGCTCCGGCGGGTGGCGCAGCCGAGGCCGGTCGCCAGCTCCAGCTGCGGGACGAGCCCGTGGCCGACGGCGAGGGCGTCGCAGGGGATGCGGCGTGCGGTACCCGGCAGCGGACGCCAGTCCCGGTCGAGCCGGGCCACGGTGACGGCCTCGACCCGGTCGGTGCCGTGGGCCTCGGTCACGGCGTGCCGGGTGAGGAGGCGGATGCGGCGGCGCACGAGGGCGCCGCCGTACGTGGCGGCCTCGCCGAGCTTGCCGGGGTTGCGGAGCAGAGCGCGCAGGTGGCCGGCGTACGCGGTGTACGCGGCGGCCTCGACCACGGCCGGCACCCGGGCCCCGGCGGCCGCGAGCGAGCCGGCGACGGCGAGCAGCAGCGGGCCGCTCCCGGCGACCACGACCCGCTTGCCCGGCAGCACGAGCCCGCTCTTGAGCATGGCCTGGGCCCCGCCGGCCCCGACCACCCCGGGCAGGGTCCAGCCGGGGAAGGGCAGTTGCCGCTCGTACGACCCGGTGGCGAGGAGCACGGCCCGGGCGCGCGGGGCGGCGGCCGCCTCCTCGGGACCGGCGACGGCGTGCAGGGTCCAGCCGGGGCCGCCGTCCGGGACCACGGCCCAGACGTGGTGGGCCGGGAGGTACGTGATCCGGCCCGCCGACTCGTGGGCGCGCAGGGCGGCTTCGCGGCGGGCGAAGTCGGCCCAGCCGTGGTGCAGGGCCTCGGGGCGGGCGGCGCCGAGGCCCGGGGCGGGGTGACGGTAGTACTGGCCGCCGGGGCGCTCCCCCGCGTCGAGCACGGCGACCCGCAGGCCGAGCGCGGCGGCCGTGACGGCCGCGGCGAGCCCGGCCGGGCCGGCCCCGACGACGGCGAGGTCGAAGGCGCCGTCGGCCGACGCGGTGGCGGCCGGGGCGGCGACGGCCGGGGCTGTGGCGGCCGGGCCGGCGGGGTCAGACGGTGAGGTCGGCACGGCCGGTTCCCTCCTGGGTGGTGACGGTGTCCCCCGGGCGGGCCGGGACCAGGCAGGCGCGCTGGTTCGGGCGGCCGTTGACGGTGACGAGGCAGTCGTAGCAGCTGCCGATCCCGCAGAAGGCGCCGCGCGGGGCGCCGCCCTCGCGGGTGGTCCGCCAGGCCAGGATCCCGGCGCCCCAGAGCACGGCGGCGACGCTCTGGCCCGCCTGGGCCGTGAGCTCGCGGCCGTCGAAGCGCAGGACGTACGTGGCCGAGGGGGCTCCGCCGACGAGGGTGCGCGGGGTCTGGCTCATCGGCGGTTCTCCTCGGGCGCGGTGCGGGGGGTGGGCGCGGGCCGGTACCGGGTCGCGCTGCGCGTGCCTGCTCGCCGGACCGTCATCGGGCCGGGGCCTGGTCGAAGCGGGCGGGGTCGAACGGGGCCGGCGGGAGCGGGGGTTCGGCGCCCGTCAGGGCGGCGGTGACCAGGGCGCCGGTGGCCGGGGCCAGGCCGATGCCGGCTCCTTCGTGGCCGCAGGCGTGCAGGAGCCCCGGGCGCCGGGGGTCGGGGCCGATCGCCGGGAGGTGGTCGGGGAGGTAGGGGCGGAAGCCGTGGTAGGTGCGCAGCACCCGGACGTCGGCCAGCACCGGGAAGAGCGCCGCCGCCTGCGCGGCCAGCCGGCGCAGGGCTTCCGTCGAGAGGGAGCGGTCGAAACCGACCCGCTCCCGGGTGGCTCCGATCAGGACCGGGCCCGAGGGGGTGCCCTCGACCACCGCCGAGGACTGCAGGGCCGCCGAGCCGCTGGCGACGTCCGCGATGTAGTCGGCGGCGTAGACCTTGTGCCGGACCAGCCGCGGGAGCGGCTCGGTCACCAGGACGAAGCCGCGGCGCGGGAGGACGGGCAGGGTGACGCCGGCCAGCTCGGCGATGCGGCCGCCCCAGGTGCCGGCGGCGTTCACCACGGCCGGGGCCAGGAGTTCGCGGCGCGGGGTGCGCACGCCTCGTACGGCACCCCGGTCCAGCAGGACGCCCGTCACCTCCTCGCCGAGGTACACCTCGGCTCCGGACGCGGCGAGCAGCCGCGCCGCCGCCTGGGCCGGCTGGACCTGGGCGTCCTGCGGGTAGTGGAACCCGCCCGCCAGGCCCTCGGCCAGGTGCGGCTCCAGCTCGTGCAGGGCGTCCCCGGGCACCTCGACGGCGTCGACGCCGGCCTTGCGCTGGCCCTCGGCGAAGCTCCGCAGGGCCCGCACGGTCGCTTCGTCCGGGGCGACGACGAGCCCGCCCTTGGGCTCGTACTCGATCGCGGGCGGGAGGACCGCGGCCAGTTCGGTCCAGAGCCGGGTGGACAGGAGGGCCAGGTCGAGTTCCGGTCCCGCCTCCTTGTCGGAGACGAGCAGGTTGCCTTCGCCGGCGCCCGTGGTGCCGCCGGCGACGGCGCCGCGGTCGACCACGGCGACGGTGAGCCCGGCGCGGGCCGCGTAGTAGGCGCAGGCCGCCCCGACGACGCCGGCGCCGATGATCACGGCGTCCAGGGAGTGTCTCTTGAGCACGGCAGTAATATGTCACATTCTTTATTGGCTGCCCAGACCTGACCGGACCGGTCCCGCACCCTCCTCGGTGCGGGACCGGTCCGGGGCCGGGTCAGCTGCGGAGCGGTCCCTCACAGCTGTAACTCGAGGTGCCCGCCTTGTTGTTGGTCCAGATCTCCAGCGGACCGAAGGAGCAGTTCATGTCGGCGAGGTTGTTGGAGGCCGCGCCCGCCCGGTCGAGGATGAAGTAGTCGACCGTCTCCGACATGTCCTTGAAGTTCTGGTCGTCGCTGCGCCAGTTCTTCAGGTTGGCCGTGATCCGGCCGGTACAGGTGAACCGGCGCTTGCCGGCGTCGCCGTTCTCGACGCAGTCCGGGGTGTTGTACGTGGCCGTGGCGAAGGCCGACTTCACCGACGCGAGCGCGGAGTCGCGCAGCTGGTCGTTCGGGGTGAAGGAGGTGTTCGGCACGTACAGCTGGTCGACCTTGGCGATCTGCGCGTCCAGGAAGCGGTCGTAGTCGCGCTGGAGGTAGGTGTCGGCGCCCATCCGGTGGCGCCAGGAGTCGTACGCCGCCACGTCGTTGTTGCGCAGGTGGGTGTACATCTCGCGCAGCAGGGTGGGCTTCTCGGTCCACAGGAACTCGAAGAAGGTGCCGGCGTAGCTGTAGAAGCGGAAGCCGTCGCCGTCATAGGTGGCGTTCAGCAGCTGCTCGACGCTCATGCGCGGGCCGCCGCCCGAGGTGTCGCTGATGACGCTCTTCACGAGGGACTTGCGGACGGCGATGCCGTTGTCGCGGGTGGCGCCGTCGAAGAACTCGGCGGTGCCCTCGTCCATGGCGGTGGTGCGGTCGCCCTCGTACCAGGGGCCCTCACCGAAGAAGCCGGGGACGGCGTACCGGCCGTTGAGGTAGTGCGTGTACTCGTGGCGGAAGAGCTCTTCCAGGGTCAGGGAGGAGTCCTGCGGGACACGGCGCTGGTAGGTGTAGAAGGTGGCGCCGTTCTCGATGTAGATGCCGCCGTTGTTGGTGCCGTAGCCGGTCAGGATCGGGTGGTAGTTCACGTAGTCGGCACGGGAGGCGTAGAGCACGATGTTGAGCGTGGTGTTGGGGTCGCCCGCCAGCGGCTGCTCGGTGCCGAGCACGCGGTGGTACTGGGACTTGACCTGCTTGCTCGCGTAGTACAGCTGGTCCACGGTGGCCCGGTCCAGGGCCGTGCGGACCTTGATGGCGCCGTTGTCGTAGGAGTACGTGTAGGGGAAGAGCTTCTTCTCGATGTCCTCCTTGCACACCCCGTACGGCTTGCACGCCTCGTAGAAGTTCAGCCAGGAGACGAGCTTGGCCCACTGCTCGCTGCCGTCGCCGAAGCCGGCCTTGACGGGCCCGAGGAGCGCGCCGAGGTCGGCGACGGTCTGGTCCCGCAGGCCGTCGACCTGGCCGAAGCGGCCGTACTCGCCGAGCGCGTCGCGGGCCACCCAGGCGTTGCCGGTTCCCTTGAGGTGGGTGTAGCCGGCGAAGGCCTTGAAGGCGGCGCGGTAGGCGGGGTCGGCGGAGACGGCGGCGTGGAAGGCCGTGTCCTGGTTGCCCGGGTATACGCCCAGGTAGTTGGTGGAGAGCGCGGCGAGGACGGCGCCGGCCCAGGTGGCGTCGAGGTGCGTGGCGGGGTGCGCCGGGTCCATGGTGGCCAGGACCTTCTTGATGAGCCCGAGCTGGTGCTGGCGCAGGCCGGGGCCCGTGGCGTAGAGGGCCTCGCGCAGGGTGCGGGCGTTGGAGGGGGTGACGTCGAAGGTCCGCGCGGCGTTGCCGAAGTCGTCGATGGCCTGGCGGGTCGCGGCGACGGTCGGGGCGTCGGTGACGTCGATCTCGTCGCGTGAGAAGTCGTGGTAGGCGACCGCGTGCAGGTACGTGAACATCTCCTCCAGGTGGGAGGAGTTGCGGCCGTCGTGGGCGGCGGCCAGGGCGGATATCCGGCGGGCGACGGCCTGGACGTGCGCGTCCGACATCACCGGGGCCAGTCGGGCGTCCCAGGTCCAGATGAGGCCGCGCAGGCAGCCGTCGGCGAGGACGGCCTGGTCGCCGAGGAAGTCGGCGAACTGCTCCGGAGTGAGGTTCGTGATCCCGTCGAGGGTGCAGGGGACGCCGGCGGCGACGCTCTTCGCGGTGGGGGCCGCCTTGGCCGCCGTGCCGCGCTTCTCCAGGTCGGCGGCGGGCGCGCTGGCGGGCGCCGCGCCGGGCACCTGGCCGGTGAGGGCCTGTCCGCCGGGGGCCGGGGCGGGCGCCGGCGCGTTGTCCTTCGCGTGGGCGAGGCGGTCGACCTCGTCGAAGGGGTTCCCCGTGGGGCCGGGGGCGGGAGCGGTCCGTGCGGCGGTGAACGGGGCCGGCGCCGCGGACTCGGCGGCCTGCGTCGCTGCCTGTCCGGCGGTGGCGAGGAGGGTCACGGCCACGGCGGAGGCGAGAAGGGAAGAGCGCACAGCTCTGTGCTTGAGCACCGAGAACTCCTGATGGGGAGAGAGGTGAGGTGGGGGGTGGTGCGTGAACTGCCCTGGGTCACACGGCGTTTGACGGGGGTTAACGTGCCGCGGTGTGAGCTGTAACATAGTAATGTGAAATTGCACTGACAAGACCTGTGCGCCCATCAGTTCGCATCTTTCTGGAGGAGCCGCGTGACCGAGACCCCCGCCCCCCTCAACACGGGCAGTCACGACCGCCCGGTATCACCGGAGTTGTCCCGCTTCATGGCGGGCGACTGGGCCGCTTCTCCGCTCCCCGACACCGCACGCGTAGCGGCGTACGCCGTCACCCCGGCCCGCCGGGCACGGCTCTCGGCCCGCTTCCCCGGCGAGCGGCTGATCGTCCCGGCCGGCGAGCTGAAGGTCCGCTCCAACGACTGCGACCACCGCTTCCGCCCGCACAGCGCGTACGCCTGGCTGACCGGCCTCACGGGCGAGGACCAGGCGGGTCACGTCCTGGTCATGGAGCCGTCGGGCCCGCACGCCCACGAGGCGGTGCTGTACCTGCGGCCGCGCTCGCCGCGGGCGGGCGGGAACGAGGAGTTCTTCCGGGACCGCAGGTACGGGGAGTTCTGGGTGGGCCGCCGGCCGGACCTGGCGGAGGCGCAGCGCCTCACCGGCATCCGCTGCGCGCACCTGGACGAGCTGGGGTCACCGGCGGGCCGCGACGCGGCCTCCGACGCGGAACTGGCTTCCGCGCTCTCGGAGTTGCGGCTGGTGAAGGACGCGTGGGAGGTCGAGCAGCTCCAGCTGGCCGTCGACCACACGACGGCGGGCTTCGAGGACGTCGTACGGGCCCTGCCGCGCGCCCTGGCGCATCCGCGCGGGGAGCGCTGGATCGAGGGCGTCTTCGGCCTGCGCGCGCGGGCCGAGGGCAACGGCACCGGGTACGAGACCATCGCGGCCTCGGGCGCCCACGCCTGCACCCTGCACTGGATCCGCAACGACGGCCGGCTGAACGGGGACGAACTGCTCCTGCTGGACGCGGGCGTGGAGACGGACACCCTCTACACGGCGGACATCACCCGCACCCTCCCACTGTCGGGCCGCTTCTCCCCCGTCCAGCGGCAGGTCTACGAACTGGTCCTGGCCGCGCAGGAGGCGGGCATGGCGGCGCTGCGTCCCGGCGCGAGCTTCGGGGACTTCCACCGGGCCGGCATGCGGGTGATCGCGGAGGGCCTGGCGGAGTGGGGCGTCCTGAAGGACGCGGAGGGCGATCTGCACCGCCGGTACACGCTGTGCAGCAGCGGGCACATGCTGGGGCTGGACGTGCACGACTGCGCGAAGGCGCGGGCGGAGACCTACCTCGACGGCGTCCTGGAGGAGGGCCAGGTCCTCACGGTGGAGCCGGGCCTGTACCTCCAGCCGGACGACGAGACGCTCCCGGCGGAGCTGCGGGGCATCGGGGTCCGCATCGAGGACGACCTGGTGATCACGGCGGACGGCGCCCGCCTGATGTCGGGCGCGCTGCCGCGCACGGTCGCCGGGATCGAGGAGTGGATGGGCCGCCTACTGGAGGGCTAGGCCGTCTCTTTCGGATCTCGCCGGTCAAGCCCGCGTACCCGCCCCTTTCGGCGGCGGGTGCCACGGACGGGTCGGTGGCCGGCTGGTCAGAGGGAGCGCACGGCCGTCCGGATGAGGTCCAGGACGGCCTCCGGCCGCGACAGCATCGGCACGTGGGCGGATTCGACCTCGACGGCCGTGGCCCCCATCCGCTCCGCGGCGAACCGCTGGAGGTCGGGGTTGACGGCCCGGTCCTGCGTGGTGACGAGGAACCAGCTGGGCTTCGTCCGCCAGGCCGGCTCGGCGACGGTCGAGCCCAGGACCTCCGCGCGCGGAGCGCCCTGCGTGGCCCACACCACCTGCTGTTCCGCCTCGGGCAGGTCCCCGACGAAGTCGAAGATGCCCTCCCGGGAGATCCAGATGCGGCCTTCCTCGTTGTCGAGGCGGGAGAAGAGCGGCGGCGCCTCGAACTTGCCGATCAGGTCCTGGGGCGTCTCCCCTGCGTCCGGGGCGAGGGCCGCGATGTAGAGGAGTCCGGCGACGCGCTCGTCGGTCCCGGCCGCGGTGATGACGTAACCGCCCCAGGAGTGACCGACGAGGAGGGCCGGGGCGCTCACCCGGCCGAGCGCGTGATGGACCGCCTCGACGTCCCCCGCCAGGGAGTCCAGGGGGTTCTGCGCCGACACCACCTCGTGGCCCTCGCTCTGGAGGACGGGGATCAGCTTGCTGTAGCAGGACCCGTCGGCCCACAGGCCGTGGGCGAAGACGATGCTCGGCTTGCTCGGCGACATCGGCGCGTTCCTCCACTCGACAGTGCGGACCCGGGTCCGCGGGGACCGATCGGCACCCCGAGTCCACACCAGGACCCCGCGGCCCGCATCTCGTGCGGGCCCGCCCCGCGGGCCGCCGCCCTGGGCCTCAGGCGCCGGCTTCGCCCGGGAGCCCGCACCGGGGGGCCGTGAGGCGGGCGGTGAGCTCCTCGACGAAGGCTTCCAGATGGGGTGGGCGGGGCCCGGTCCTCGTGGCGCAGAACCAGGTGCGGGTCATCGGCTGCGCGCCGATCCGTACGAGGGCGAGGCCGTGCGAGGCGACGTACGGGGCTGCCACCCAGTTGGGCAGGACCGACACGCCCTGCCCGCCCGCGACCATCTCGACCACCAGCTCGGTGACCACCGGCATGGTGGTGATCCGGCCGGGCCGGGACCCCGGCGGGATCGGCAGCGGCAGGGAGGGGATGCGGTTCTGGTCGTAGCCGTCGTAGAGGACCAGGTCGACGCCGTCGAAGTCGCGGGCGGTCAGGTGTGCCCGCCCGGCCCACGGGTGGCCGGCCGGCACCACGGCCATCATCTCGTCGTCGAACAGCCTGGTCAGGGAGACCCGGTCCATCTGCAGGTCCGGCTTGGTCACCAGCGCGACGTCGACGAGGTCGGCGAGCAGCGCCGGTACCGGCGCGTCGTCGGGGACGGTCTCCAGGCGTACGTCGATGCCGGGCTCGCGCTCGCGGAAGGCGCGCAGCACGGGCGGCAGCCAGGGGAAGGTCGTGCTGCACTGCGCGGTGAAGCGGACCCGCCGGTCCCGCCCGTCGCGGATCTCCTTCAGGTCCCGGGAGGCCGAGGCCAGTTCGCCGAGGACCTGGCGGGCCGCGACCAGCATCCGGCGGCCGGCCGCGGTGGGGACCAGGCGGCGGCCCTTGCGGTCGAAGAGGGGCAGGCCCAGGCGCGCCTCCAGGCGGGTCAGCCGCTGGCTGAGGGCGGGCTGGCTCACGTAGAGCCGCTCGGCGGCGGCGGTCAGCGAGCCGGCCTCGGCGGTGGCGTCCAGGAGTTCGAGGTCGCGCAAATCCACATCCATAACGCGGGATTATGACATGCTCCATTTTCCGTCGTGGTGTTATGGGTTGATGGTTCGTAGGTTTTCGGTGTCAGCACGTCGGACCCTCGCCCGGAAGGCACCCACCATGACCACCCACCCCCTCACCGCCCTCGTCACCGGCTCCTCCAGCGGCATCGGGCTGGACATCGCCCGCGCCTTCCTCGCGAGTGGCGCCAACGTCGTCCTCAACGGCCGGGACGCCGACCGCCTCGCCAAGGCCGCAGCCGCGCTCGGACACCCGGAGCGGACCGCCTCGGTCGTGGGCGCCATCGCCGCACCGGAGACCGGGGAGGCCCTCGTCCGTACGGCGCTCGACCGTTTCGGCGGTATCGACGTCCTGGTGAACAACGCGGGGACCTTCGCCTCCAAGCCCTTCACCGAGGTCACCGAGGCCGAGCTCGACGGATTCCTGACCGGGAACCTGAAGGGGACCTAACTCACCACCCAGGCCGTGGTGCGGGCACTGCGCGCCCAGGGCCGCGGGGGCAGCATCGTCAACATCGGCACCGTCCTGGTGGACCACGGCCTGGCCGGCTTCCCGGCCTCCGCGCCGGTGGTCAGCAAGGCCGGGGTGCACGCGCTGACGACGAGCCTGGCCGCCGAGCTCGCCGCGGACGGGATCCGGGTCAACCTCGTGTCGCCCGGCATCATCCGCACTCCGCTGCACACCGGCTCCGACGTGGACGCCTTCGGCGGGCTCGCCCTGCTGAACCGCGTCGGCGAGGTCCCGGAGATCTCCGACGCCGTGCTCTACCTCGCGGGCGCCACGTTCGTCACGGGTCACGCCCTGCGCGTGGACGGCGGCCATGTGACCGGCCGCGCCGCCTAATCCCCTTCCTGGGTCGTCGGCGGCCGCCCGACGGAGAGGAGTACCGCCGGACCCGCGCGAAGGGCTGAGCGGCCGCGGGCCGGCGGCGGAGGGGCGGCAGGGCGGGGCGGCGGGCAGCGGGGGGGGGGGGGGGGGGGGGGGGGGGGGGGGGGGGGGGGGGGGGGGGCCGGGGGCGGGGGGGGGCCCCCCCCCCCCCCCCCGCCCGCCGCCCCGGTCGCTGCGCGCCCCCGCGGCCGTTACGGAAGGACGGCCACGCCGTCGAGCTCGACCAGGGCCTGGTCGTCCCAGAGGCGGACCACGCCGATGACGGCCATCGCCGGGTAGTCGCGGCCCGCCAACCGGCCCCAGATCCGGCCCAGTTCGGCCGCGCACGCGCGGTACGCCGGCACGTCCACGGCGTACACCGTCACCCTGGCCAGGTCCGCCGGGGCGCCACCCGCCGCGGCCAGGGCCGACAGCAGGTTGGCCAGGGCCGTCTCGAACTGCTCCGGCAGGGTCTCCCCCACCACCTTGCCCGAGCCGTCCAGCGCGGTCTGGCCCGCCAGGAACACCAGCCGGGAACCCGAGGCGGCGACCGCGTGCGAGAAGCCCTTCGCCGGTGACAGCTCCGCCGGGTTGATGCGCTCCAGGCTCATCGCGCCACCGACCCGTACAGCTCCTTCGCGATGATCGTGCGCTGCACCTCGCTCGCCCCCTCGTAGATCCTCGGCGCCCGCACCTCCCGGTAGAGGTGCTCCAGCAGGTGGCCCCGGCGCAGGGCGACCGCCCCGTGCAGCTGGACGGCGTGGTCGACCACGTACTGGGCCGTCTCCGTGGCCAGCAGTTTCGCCATGGCCGCCCGGCGCGGAACGTCCGCCGCGCCCCGGTCGTAGGCCCCGGCCGCCGCGTACACCAGCAGCCGGGCCGCCTCCGTGCGGGTGGCCATCTCGGCCACCCGGTGCGCCACCGCCTGGAGGTCGCTCAGCGTCCCGCCGAACGCCGTCCGCCCCGCCGTGTACGCGAGCGTCGCGTCGAGCGCGGCCCGGGCCATGCCCACCGCGAAGGCGCCGACGCTCGGCCGGAAGAGGTTCAGGGTGTCCATCGCGACGCGGAAGCCCCGCCCCGGTTCGCCGAGCAGGTCCCGCGGCCCGACCGGGACCCCGTCGAAGGTCAGGGAGCCGATCGGATGCGGGGAGAGCATGTCCAGCGGCGTGCCGGAGAGTCCGGGACGGTCGGCCGGGACGAGGAAGGCGGAGACCCCCTTGGCGCCCGGCCCCTCACCCGTCCGGGCGAACACGGTGTAGAAATCCGCTTCCGGGGCGTTGGAGATCCAGCACTTCTCCCCGCTGAGCCGCCGGCCGCCCCGGGCGTCCGGGTCGGCCTCGGCCGTCAGCGCCAGGGCCGCCGCGTCCGATCCGGCGCCCGGCTCGCTGAGGGCGAAGGCCGCCACCGCCCGCCCGGAACGCACCTGCGGCAGCCAGCGCTCCCGTTGCGCCTCGCTGCCGAACCGCAGCACCGGGTACGCGCCCAGCCCCTGGAGGGCGAGAGCCGTCTCGGCCTCCGTACAGCCGTAGGCGAGGGACTCGCGCAGCAGGCACAGTTCCAGCGCGCCCGAGGCGAACACCCGCTCCAGCAGGCCCAGCTCGCCGAGCGCGGCCAGCAGCGGCCGGTTGACCCTGCCCGGTTCCCCCTTCTCGGCCAGCGGCCTCAGCCGATCGGTCGCCAGTGCGCGCAACTGCCCGCACCACTCCTCCTGGTCCACCCCGAGCGCGAATCCGGTCATCCGAATGTCCCCGCATCTATCGCGTCCTGTTGACTGCCGTCACCATCACGATACGCTCGTAGGGCAACAGCACGGCCGGCCCCACACCACTCCGGACCGCTGCAGGGGGCGACCCGCCTTGGACCTGATGCCTTCCGCTCACACGGACACCTTCGCCCGTGACCATCTGCCACCCGCCGACACCTGGCCGGAGCTCGTCTTCGATCTGCCCGAACTGGCCTATCCCGACCGCCTGAACTGCGGGGTGGAGCTGCTCGACGCCACCATCGACCGGTTCGGCCCCGCGGGCGCCGACCGCCCGGCCTTCCGCAGCGGCGCGGGCGAGGTGTGGACGTACGGCGGGCTGCGCGAGCGCGTGGACCGCCTCGCCCACGTGCTCACCGCCGACCTCGGCGTCGTCCCCGGCAACCGGGTGCTGCTGCGCGGGCCCACCGGCCCCTGGCTCGCCGCCTGCTGGCTGGCGGTCATGAAGGCGGGCGCGGTGGCGGTGACCGTCCTGCCCCAGCAGCGCGCCAAGGAACTGGCCACGGTCTGCGCGATGGCCCGGGTCGGACACGCCCTGTGCCATGCCGACGTGCTGGACGACCTGGTCAAGGCCGAGGTGCCGGGGCTGCGGATCACCGCGTACGGCGGCCGCGCACAGGACGACCTGCTGCGGCTGGCCGAGCGGCACGAGGGCCCCTTCCAGGCCGCCCCCACCTCCGCCGACGACGTCGCCCTGATCGCCTTCACCTCCGGGACCACCGGACGGCCCAAGGGCTGCATGCACTTCCACCGCGACCTGCTCGCCGTCGCCGACACCTTCTCCCGCAGCGTGCTGCGCCCCCGCCCGGACGACGTGTTCGCGGGCAGCCCGCCGCTCGGGTTCACCTTCGGCCTCGGCGGGCTGGTCGTCTTCCCCCTGCGTGCGGGCGCGTCCGCGCTGCTGCTGGAGGAGGCGGTGCCGCGCCGGCTGCTGCCCGCCCTCGCGGAGCACCGGGTGACGGTGCTGTTCACCGCGCCCACCGCGTACCGGACGATGCTGGACGCCCTGGGCCCGTACGACGTGGGCACGTACGACCTGTCCGCGCTGCGCCGCTGCGTCTCGGCCGGGGAGAACCTGCCCGCGGCCACCTGGCGGGCCTGGTACGAGCGCACCGGCCTGCGGATCATCAACGGCATCGGGGCGACCGAGCTGCTGCACATCTTCATCTCGGCCGCCGACGAGGAGATCCGGCCCGGCACGACCGGCCGCGTGGTCCCGGGCTGGCAGGCGCGGGTGGTGGACCGCGCCGGCCGTCCCGTCGCGGACAACGAACCGGGGCTGCTGGCCGTACGCGGTCCGGTGGGCTGCCGCTACCTGGCCGATCCGCGGCAGGGGGAGTACGTGCAGGGCGGCTGGAACCTGACCGGCGACACCTACGTGCGCGACCCGGAGGGCTACTTCCGCTACGTCGCCCGGGCCGACGACATGATCGTCTCGGCGGGCTACAACATCGCGGGACCGGAGGTGGAGGAAGCCCTGCTGCGCCACCCGGACGTGGTGGAGGCGGCGGTCGTGGGCCGCCCGGACGAGCGACGCGGCCAGGTCGTGGTGGCGTACACCGTCACACGTGACGGCGTGGTCCTCACGGAGGAGGCGCTGCGCACCTTCATGCGGGCGGAGCTGGCCCCGCACAAGTGCCCGCGCTCCTTCGTCTTCCTGCCCGCGCTCCCCCGCACGGCGACGGGCAAGCTGCAGCGCTTCCGGCTGCGGGATCATGGAAGCCTGCCCGACCGGCCCGACGGCCTAGAGTGAAGCCGTGGTCGAGCAGCACACCCCGCGATCCCTGATCGTCACGTTCTACGGAGCCTACGGGCGGGCCTTCGAGGGCCCCGTCCCGGTGTCCGCGCTGATCCGCCTGCTGGGCGCGGTCGGCGTGGACGCCCCGTCGGTCCGCTCGTCGGTGTCCCGGCTGAAGCGGCGCGGCTTCCTGCTGCCCGCGCGCGCCGCGGACGGTTCGGCGGCGTACGGGCTCTCCGAGGAGGCCCGGCAGCTGCTGGACGACGGCGACCGCCGGATCTACGGCAGTCCGCCGCCGTCGGACGAGTGGCTGGTGGCGGTGTTCTCCGTCCCGGAACAGGAGCGGAGCAAACGACACCTGCTGCGCTCCCGGCTGGCCCGGCTCGGTTTCGGCGCGGTGGCGCCGGGCGTGTGGATCGCCCCGGCCCTGCTGGCCGAGGAGACCGCGCACACGCTGGAGCGGCTGCACCTGACGCCGTACGTGGAGCTGTTCCGCGGGGCGCACCTCGGTTTCGCGCCGAGCGCCGAGGCGGTGGCCCGATGGTGGGACCTCGCGGCCCTGGCCAAGCAGCACGAGGAATTCCTCGACCTGCACGAACCGGCCCTGCGCGCCCTCCAGTCGGGCCCGGAGCCGACGCCGGAGGAGGCCTACCGCGGCTACCTGTTCGCGCTGGACTCCTGGCGGCGCCTGCCGTACGCCGACCCGGGCCTGCCGCGCGACCTGCTCCCGGCGGGCTGGCCGGGCGACCGCGCGGCGGCCGTCTTCGCCGAACTGCACGCACGGCTGCGCGATGGCGGGGCGGCCTTCGTGGAACCGTGATCGGCGCCCGACCGTCGAGCGGGGTATGACGCCATCCGCCCCGACCGCGGCCCCCTCCCTGCGGAAACGTCTCCTCACCCTGGTCCCCGCCACCCTCGCCGGGCTCGCGGCGGGCTGCCTCGCCATCGCCCTGGCCTCCCGCGCCCGGGAGTACTGCGACGCGGGCGCGGACGCGGGCGGCCGCTTCGAGCTGGGCCTCACCCTGCTGCCGCTGACCGCGGCCTTCGGCGTCATCGCGCTGCTCGTGGCGCACCTGCTGGACCGGCGGCCCGTGGCTCTGCAACTGGGCGCGGTGCTGGTCGTGCTGGCCGGCCTGACGATCCTGTACTTCGCCGTACGCGGCACCCTCGACGGCTATCCCGGGGACCGGGCCGCGTGCGGACCGGACAACGTGCCGCCGTGGTGGCCGGGGTGGCTGCCCGCGTGAAAATGGCGGGCGCCGGCGGGCGGCGGCGCGCCAGAATGCGCCATGACGTGGACCTTCACCTCCGACCTCGCGGCCTATCTGGCCGCCGCCCACCTGGCCGTGGCCGCACGGCCCGTCTCGGACACCCTCATGCTGACCGTGACCGACGCGCTGGAGCGGCGCGGGAGCGGCGCCTACGGTGCCGGGGCTCCCGTCTTCGGCTGGTGGACCGGGTCCGACGGGGCCGTCGCCGGCGGGCTGCTGTGCACCCCGCCGTTCCCGATGGTGCTCGGCGTGGTTCCCGCCGAGGCGGTGCGGGCGCTGGGGCCCGCGCTCTCCGCGGAACCGCTGCTCGCCGGGGTCCGCGCGGTCAACGCCCGCCGCCCGGACGCGGAGGCGCTGGCCGCCGCCTGGGGGCGGACCACCCGGATCGCGGCGGAGCTCCGCCTGTACCGGCTGGCCGGCCTGGTCGCCCCGGATCCCGCCCCGGCCGGGCGGTCGCGCCCCGCCACCGTTGCGGACCTCCCGCTGCTGCTGGACTGGATCGGGGCCTTCCACGAGGAGGTGGGCGGGCACGGCGCCGCCTCCGAGGCCGGCCAGCGCGACCGCCTGTCGTACGGCGGGTCCCTGCTGTGGGAGCACGAGGGCGAGCCGGTCTCCCTGGCGGGCTTCTCCCGCCCGATCGCCGGGGCCTCCCGCATCGGCCCGGTCTACACCCCGCCCGCCGTCCGCGGCCGCGGCTACGCCGCCGGGGTCACCCACGCGGCGACCCGGGCCGCGCACGCGGCCGGCGCCGCGGAGGTCCTCCTCTTCACCGACCTGGCCAACCCCACGAGCAACGGCGTCTACCAGCGCCTGGGCTACACCCGGGTAGAGGACCGCGCCGAGGTCGTCCCGGCGTGAAACCGCCGCGGCCGACCTAGCCGCGTCCCGTCGGGGGTTTGCGGCTGCCCGCGCGGTACGGGGTGGGCCAGGGGGCGGCCGGGCCCTCGTAGGACTGGTCGGCGGCCGCGTGCAGGGTCCAGTGGGGGTCGTAGAGGTGGGGGCGGCCGAGGGCGCAGAGGTCGGCGCGGCCGGCCAGCAGCAGGGAGTTCACGTCGTCCCAGGAGGAGATGGCGCCGACCGCGATGACGGGGACGCCGAGCGCGTTGCGGATCCGGTCGGCGTACGGGGTCTGGTACGAGCGCCCGTACTCCGGGGCCTCGTCCGCGACCACCTGGCCGGTGGAGACGTCGATGGCGTCGGCGCCGTGCGCGGCGAAGGCGGCGGCGATCCGCACCGCCTCCTCGGGCGAAGTGCCGCCGGCGGCCCAGTCGGTGGCCGAGAGGCGGACCGTCATCGGGCGGTCCTCGGGCCAGACGGCGCGGACCGCGTCGAAGACCTCCAGCGGGAAGCGCAGCCGGTTCTCCAGGGAGCCGCCGTAGTCGTCCGTGCGCCGGTTGGTGAGGGGGGACAGGAAGCCGGAGAGCAGGTAGCCGTGGGCGCAGTGCAGTTCCAGGAGGTCGAAGCCGCAGTCGGCGGCCCGCACGGCGGCGGTCGCGAAGTCGGAGCGCAGCGCCACGAGGTCCGCCTGGTCGAGGGCGCGCGGCAGCGCCGAGACGCCCGGCCGGTAGGGCAGCTCGGAGGCGGCCACCAGCGGCCAGTTGCCCTCCGGGAGGGGGTCGTCCATGCCTTCCCACATGACCCGTGTCGAGCCCTTGCGGCCCGCGTGCCCGAGCTGGACGCCGAGCGCGGTGCCGGGTGCGCAGGTGTGGACGAAGTCGGTGATGCGCTGCCAGGCCGCGGCCTGTTCCTGGGTGTAGAGGCCGGCGCAGCCGGGGGTGATCCGCCCCTCGGCGCAGACGCACACCATCTCGGTCATGACCAGGCCGGCCCCGCCGAGGGCCCGGGCGCCCAGGTGGACGAGGTGGAAGTCCCCGGGGACGCCGTCCACGGCCGAGTACATGTCCATCGGCGAGACGACGACCCGGTTGCGCAGGGTCAGGCCGCGCAGGGTGAGGGGGGTGAACATCGGCGGGGTGTGCTCGTCCGGGCAGCCGAAGTCCCGTTCCACCGCCCGGGTGAAGCGCTCGTCGCGCAGCCGCAGGTTGTCGTGGGTGACACGGCGGCTGCGGGTGAGCAGGTTGAAGGCGAACTGCCGGGCGGGCTGGTCGACGTATCCGGCGACCTCCTCGAACCAGGCCCGGCTCGCGGCCGCCGCCCGCTGGGTGCTGGCGACCGCGGGGCGGCGCGCCGCCTCGTACGCGGCGAGGGCGGCCGGTACGTCGCCCTCCGCGCCGGCCACCGCTTCGGCGAGTGCGAGCGCGTCCTCGACGGCCAGCTTGGTGCCGGAGCCGATGGAGAAGTGGGCGGTGTGCGCGGCGTCGCCGAGGAGTGCCACGTTGCCGTGTGACCAGCGGGTGTTGACGAGGGTGTCGAAGCGGGTCCAGGCCGAGCGGTTGCCGCGCAGCGGCCGTCCGCGCAGGGCCTCGCTGAAGATCTTGGCGCAGCGGGCCGCTGACTCGTCCTCGTCGCAGAGGTCGAGGCCGGCCGCCCGCCAGACCTCCTCCCGCATCTCCACGATCACCGTGGAGGCGTCCGCCGCGTAGGGGTAGGCGTGCAGTTGCATGACGCCGTGCTCGGTCTCCGCGATCTCGAAGCGGAAGGACTCGAAGGCGAAGTCGGCGGCGAGCCAGATGTAGCGGCAGCGCCCGGGGGTCAGCGTCGGCCCGTAGTGCGCGGCCCCGGCCTCCCGGAGCGCGCTGTGCACCCCGTCCGCCGCGACCACCAGGTCGTAGGCGGCGGCGAGGTCCCGCACGTCGGGGGCCGCGGTGCGGAAGCGGAGCCGGACGCCGAGGCCGGCGCAGCGCTCGTGCAGGATCTGCAGCAGGCGGCGCCGCCCGATGGCGGCGAAGCCGTGGCCGCCGGAGGTCAGCAGCCGGCCCCGGTGCACGACGTCCACGTCGTCCCAGCGCACGAACTCGGCGCTCAGGGCGGCGTAGACGACGGTGTCGGCCCGCTCGATGCCGCCGAGGGTCTCGTCGGAGAGGACGACGCCGAAGCCGAAGGTGTCGTCGGGGGCGCCCCGCTCCCAGACCTCCACGGTGTGCCCCTGGCGGGCCAGCAGCGCGGCCGCGTACAGCCCGCCCGGTCCCCCGCCGACGACGGCGACCCGCATGGCGCCCGGAGAGACGCGGCACCCCGACATCCGGCTACCTGCCCTTCCAGGCGGGCGGCCTTTTCCCGGTGAAGGCCGCGTGGAACTCCGCGTAGTCCTGGCCGTGCATCAGCAGGGCCTGCGTGGCGGCGTCCAGTTCCACCGACGCGGCCAGCGGCATGTCGAGTTCGGCGGTGAGCAGTGCCTTGGTCTGCGCGTGGGCGAGGGCGGGGCCGGCGGCCAGGTGCGCGGCGAGTTCCGCGGCCCGTACGTGGGCCTTGCCCTCCTCGGTGAGCTCGCTGAGCAGGCCGATCCGCTCGGCCTCGGGGGCGCGTACGGGCTCTCCGAGCATCAGCAGCCGGGTGGCGTGGCCGAGGCCGACGACCCGGGGCAGCAGGTAGGCGGCGCCCATGTCGCCGCCGGAGAGGCCGACGCGGGTGAAGAGGAAGGCGAAGCGGGCGGTGGGGTCGGCGATGCGGAAGTCGGCGGCGAGCGCGAGGACGGCGCCGGCGCCGGCGGCCACGCCGTGCATGGCGGCGATCACCGGGAAGGGGCATTCGCGCAGGGCGCGCACCACCTGGCCGGTCATCCGGTTGAAGTCGAGGAGCTGGGCGGTGTCCATGGCGAGGGTGGCGCCGATGATCTCGTCCACGTCCCCGCCGGAGCAGAAGCCCCGGCCCTCGCCGCCCAGGACGAGGGCGCGCACGGAACGCTCGCGGGACAGTTCGGCGAGCAGGTCGCGCAGGTCGGCGTAGGCGCCGAAGGTGAGCGCGTTCAGCTTCTCGGGGCGGTCGAAGGTGACGGTGGCCACGCCGTCCTGCCGGGTCACCCGGAGGTGGTGCCACCGTTCGGTCGCTGCTGTGGAACCGGTGAAGGGGCTCACACGACCGACGGTATCAGCACTTCCTGACTTCCGTCACAGAAACGCAACACGCGTCGCGCGGTGCGCCCACGCTTTCGGCGTATGACTATGCGTCACTCCGGGCGGGGCGGGCGAGGGTGGCGACGAGGACGGCCTTGATGGTGTGGAGCCGGTTCTCGGCCTCGTCGAAGACGACGGAGTGCGCCGACTCGAACACCTCGTCGGTCACCTCCAGGGATTCGAGCCCGTGCCGCTCGTGGATCTCCCGGGCCACCTTGGTGCCGAGGTCGTGGAAGGCCGGCAGGCAGTGCATGAACTTCACGTCCGGGTTCCCGGTGGCCCGCAGCACGTCCATGGTCACGGCGTACGGGGACAGGGCCGCGATGCGCTCGTCCCAGACCTCCTTGGGCTCGCCCATGGACACCCAGATGTCGGTCACCACGAAGTCCGCCTGCGCGACCCCCTCGGCGACCTCCTCGGTCAGCGTGATCCGGGCGCCGCTGCCCTCCGCGAGCTCCCGCGCCGCGGCCACCACCGACTCGGCCGGCCAGTAGGCCCTGGGCGCGACGATCCGTACGTCCATGCCCAGCAGCGCGCCGGTCACCAGGTACGAGTTGCCCATGTTGAAGCGGGCGTCGCCGAGGTAGGCGAAGGCGATCCGGTCCAGCGGCTTGGTGGTGTGCTCGGTCATGGTGAGCAGGTCGGCCAGCATCTGGGTGGGGTGCCAGTCGTCGGTGAGCCCGTTGAAGACGGGGACGCCCGAGTGGGCGGCGAGCTCCTCGACGGCCTGCTGGCTGTCACCCCGGTACTCGATCCCGTCGAACATCCGGCCCAGCACCCGCGCGGTGTCCTTGACCGACTCCTTGTGGCCCATCTGGGAGCCGGCGGGGTCGAGGTAGGTGGTGTGGGCGCCCTGGTCCGCGGCCGCGACCTCGAAGGCGCAGCGGGTCCGCGTCGAGGTCTTCTCGAAGATCAGCGCGATGTTCCTGCCCTGGAGGAGGCGCTGCTCGACCCCGGCCTTCTTGGCCGCCTTCAGTTCGGCGGCGAGCTCGATCAGGCCGCGGAACTCGGCGGCCGTGAAGTCGAGCTCCTTGAGAAAACTACGGCCGGCGAGGTCGGTGGCCATGGGGTCGCTCCAGCGTCACGGTGACAGGGGATGTTGGAAGTCTATACGACGCTCTGCATTGATATACAGAGCCCCCCCGCCTCCCAGCGTCCCCCACCCCCTCTCCCCCGGCCGGTGGCCGCCCGAGGGCTCAGACCGCGTCCCGCTCCACCGGGCAGCTCATGCAGCGCGGACCACCCCGGCCCCGCCCCAGTTCGCTGCCCGGGATCTCGATCACCTCGATGCCCTGCTTGCGCAGGTGCGTGTTGGTCGTCACGTTCCGCTCGTACGCGACCACCACGCCCGGCTCCACGGCCAGCACGTTGCACCCGTCGTCCCACTGCTCGCGTTCCGCCGAGTGCACGTCCTGCGTCGCGGTCAGCACCCGGATCGAGTCCAGGCCGAGCGCCGCCGCGATGGCCCGGTGCATGTGCTCCGCGGGGTGATCGGTCACCTTCAGCTCCTGCGGACCGGCGCCCGGCTCGATCGTGTAGGAGCGGAGCATGCCGAGCCCCGCGTACTGAGTGAACGTATCTCCGTCCACCATCGTCATCACCGTGTCCAGGTGCATGAAGGCCCGGCTCTTCGGCATGTCCAGCGCCACGATGGTGGTGGCCGAGCCGGCCGCGAACAGGCCCCGCGCCAGCATCTCCACCGCCTGCGGCGTGGTGCGCTCGCTCATCCCGATCAGCACCGCGCCGTTGCCGATGACCAGCACGTCCCCGCCCTCGATGGTCGAGGGGTAGTCCGCCTGCCCCTGCGACCAGTAGTGGAAGGCGCCGGAGGAGGTGAAGAGCGGGTGGTGCCGGTAGATCGCCTCGAAGTGCACGGTCTCGCGCTGCCGGGCCGGCCAGCGCATCGCGTTGATGGACACCCCGTCGTAGATCCAGGCGGAGGTGTCACGGGTGAAGAGGTGGTTGGGCAGCGGCCCGAGCAGGAAGCCGTCGGTGTCCAGGGCGTGGAAGCGCACGGACACCGGCTCGGCGTGCCGCTCCAGGAACTCCCGCTTGGTCATCCCGCCGACCAGCGCCTCCGCCAGCTCGGCCGAGGGCAGCCCGTCGAAGACCGACCGCAGGTGGTCGGTGGCGAGCGGCCCGTACTCCTTCTCGTCGAAGACCCGGTCCAGTACGAGGTGTCTCGCCTCCGGGATGTCGAGGGCCTCGCACAGCAGGTCCCCGAAGAGGTGGACCTCCACGCCCCGGTCCCGCAGCACGTCCGCGAAGCCGTCGTGCTCCTGGCGGGCCCGGCGCACCCACAGCACGTCGTCGAAGAGGAGCGCGTCCTTGTTGCTCGGTGTGAGCCGCTTCAGCTCCAGGTCGGGCCGGTGGAGGATGACGCGGCGAAGCCGCCCGGTCTCGGAGTCGACATGGAATCCCATGCCGTACACGTTCGCAGACCGGGCGGCCTTTTGACGTGGCGTCCGCTCAGCGGGGGGTGACGAGGCCCAGAAGTGCCGAGGGGGCGCCGGTGAGTTCCGGGGTGGTCAGGCCCAGTTCGGGCGCGGCCAGGTTCGGGATCCCGGAGTTGGAGGCGTCCGGCATCGTCAGCAGACCGCCGGCGACCACCCCGGGCGTCCGGGCGAGCAGGTCGGTGGCCGGGGCCTCCACGGAACCCTCGCCGTCCGTCTCCGGCTTGCCCAGCAGGTTCGGCACCGGGGAGGTGACGAGGGTGCTGCCGAGCTCGGTGCCGATCGGGACCACCGGGAGCAGGGGGGTCGGGAGCATGTCCCCCTTGTGGAAGCGGGGCGCCTCGGGCGCTCCCACGACCGGCACCGGCACGCCCGTGCCCACGCGCGGGGTGTCCACGCCCAGCGTGGTCTTCACGGCGTCCAGCGGCACACCGACCGGCACCGAGTCCGCCGCGGCCGGGGTGGCCGCGCCGGCCGCTGCCATACAGGTCATCAGCGCCGCAATGCTTCCGCGCGCGGTCATCTTCATAAGTGACGTTCCGTCCTTCCAGGGTCGCGGACATTCCGCTGCCCTGGTTGAACGATCCCGCCGGTGGGTTTCCCGGAGTTCTCCGGGAAAGTTCCCCCATACGACCTAATTAGCGGCCGTACGGGGGCCACCCCTTTACGGGTCGTGCTGACGCGGCCCCGGCCCGTCCCCTCACAGCCGCGGGTCCACCGGCTCCGACTCCAGGGCGAGCACCGCGAAGACGGCCTCGTGGACCCGCCACAGCGGCTCCCCCGCCGCCAGCCGGTCCAGCGCCTCCAGCCCGAGCGCGTACTCGCGCAGGGCGAGCGAGCGCTTGTGCCCGAGGAACCGCTCGCGCAGCCGCTCCAGGTGGTCCGGGCGCGTGTACTCCGGGCCGTAGATGATCCGCAGGTACTCGCGTCCGCGCACCTTCACCCCGGGCTGCACCAGGCGGCCCTTCCCGTCCCGGGCGTACGCCTGGAGGGGCTTGACCACCATGCCCTCGCCGCCCGCGGCCGTCAGTTCCAGCCACCAGTCGGTGCCGGCCCGTACGGAGTCCTCGTCCGCGGTGTCCACGAGGATCCGGCCGGTGCGGCGCAGCAGCCCCCTCCCCGCCGCCTCGTCGGCGGCGACGAGGCGGTCCAGCCGGAACAGCTGCTCGTCGTGGGGCACGGCGGCCAGCGACCGCCCGGCCGACGCCAGCAGCTGGAAGGGCGCGAACCGTACGCCGTCCAGCCCGTCGGTGGTCCAGCAGTAGCGGCGGTAGGCCTCGGTGAAGGCGGCCGCGTCGGCGGCCCGGCCGCGCTGGCGCTCCAGCAGCTCACCGGTGTCGACGCCCCGGGCCGCGGCCGCCTCCAGGGCGGCGATCGCGCCCGGGAAGACGGCGCCCGAGGCCGCGCCCACGGCGGCGTACTGGTTGCGCAGCAGTCCGCCGGACTTCAGGGACCAGGGCAGCAGTTCCCCGTCGATCAGCAGCCAGTCCGTGTCGAGCTCCTCCCAGAGGCCGGCGTCGGTGACCGCCGAGCGGAGTCGGGTGAGGACCTCCTCGGTGACCTGCGGATCCTTGAAGAAGGGCCGCCCGGTGCGGGTGTAGACGGAGCCGGTCGGGCCTTCGGCGCCGAAGCGCTCGCGGGCCGCGGCGGCGTCCTTGCAGACCAGGACGGTGGCGCGGGAGCCCATGTGCTTCTCCTCGCACACGACCTGGGCGACGCCGTCCGCGCGGTACTGCGCGAAGGCCTCGGCCGGGTGCTCCAGGTAGCCCTCCGCGCGGGAGGTGGCGGTGGGCGCCATGGTCGGCGGCAGGTACGGGACGAGCCGCGGGTCCACCGCGAAGCGGCTCATGACCTCCAGGGCCGCCGCCGCGTTCTCCTCGCGCACGTTGACGTTGCCCAGGTGCCGGGTCTCCACCACGCGGCGCCCGTGCACGTCGGCCAGGTCGAGCGGACGCCCGTCGTGACCGCCCGGCACCTCGGCGACGAGCGGCTTGACCGGCTCGTACCAGACCTTCTCGGCCGGTACGTCGACCAGTTCGCGCTCCGGCCAGCGCAGCGCGGTCATCTTCCCGCCGAAGACGGCTCCGGTGTCGAGGCAGATGGTGTTGTTGATCCAGGCGGTGTTCGGGACCGGGGTGTGGCCGTAGACCACGACGGCCTGGCCGCGGTAGTCCTCCGCCCACGGGTAGCGCACGGGCAGGCCGAACTCGTCGGTCTCGCCGGTGGTGTCCCCGTACAGGGCGTGCGAGCGGACCCGGCCGGAGGTGCGGCCGTGGTACTTCTCGGGCAGGCCGGCGTGGCAGACGACCAGCTTGCCGCCGTCGAGCACGTAGTGGCTGACGAGGCCGCGGATGAACTCCCGTACCTCCTCGACGAACTCCGCCGGCTCCCGCTCCAGCTGTTCGATGGTCTCGGCGAGGCCGTGGGTCCGCTGGACCTTGGAGCCCTTGAGGTGGCGGCCCAGCTTGTTCTCGTGGTTGCCGGGCACGCACAGGGCGTTGCCGGACTTCACCATGCCCATGACGCGGCGCAGCACGCCGGGGCTGTCCGGGCCGCGGTCGACGAGGTCGCCGACGAAGACGGCCGTGCGGCTCTCGGGGTGGACGCCGTCCTCGTAGCCGAGCTTGGTGAGCAGGGTCTCCAGCTCGGAGGAACAGCCGTGGATGTCTCCGACGATGTCGAAGGGCCCGGTGAGGTGGGTGAGGTCGTTGAAGCGCTTCTCCAGGACCACCTCGGCGGTCTCGGCCTCCTCGACGGTGCGCAGGACGTGGACCTTGCGGAAGCCCTCGCGCTCCAGGCCGCGCAGCGAACGCCGCAGGTCGCGGCGGTGCCGCTGGATGACGGCGCGGGGCAGCCCGGCCCGGTCGGGGCGGGCCGCGTTGCGCTCGGCGCAGACCTGTTCGGGCAGGTCCAGGACGATGGCGATGGGCAGGACGTCGTGCTCGCGGGCGAGCCGGACCAGCTGCCGGCGGGCGTCGGCCTGGACGCTGGTGGCGTCGACGACGGTGAGGCGGCCGGCGGCGAGGCGCTTGCCCGCGATGTAGTGCAGGACGTCGAAGGCGTCGCGGCTCGCGCTCTGGTCGTTCTCGTCGTCGCGGACCAGGCCGCGGCAGTAGTCGGAGGAGATGACCTCGGTCGGCTTGAAGTGCTTGCGGGCGAAGGTGGACTTGCCCGATCCGGTGGCCCCGATCAGGACGACGAGGGACAGGTCGGTGACGGGAAGTACGCGGGTGCGGTGGGGCCGGGTGCCGGTCTCCGTGCCGGTCTCGGTGCCGTTCTCGGTGGTCATGCTGCCTCGCCCTCCTTCGGGGTGTCGGTGTCGGTTCCGGTGTCGGCGGTGGTGTCGGTCCGGGTGAAGACGGCCATCTGGGTCGGCGGCCCGACCTCGGGGTCGTCGTCGCCGACGGGGACGTACGCGGCCTCGTACCCGTGGCGCGCCGCCACGGCGCCGGCCCAGGCGCGGAACTCCTCGCGGGTCCACTCGAAGCGGTGGTCGCCGTGCCGGACGTGCCCGGCGGGCAGCGTCTCCCAGCGGACGTTGTACTCGACGTTCGGCGTGGTCACGAGGACCGTGCGGGGGCGGGCCGAGCCGAACACCGCGTACTCCAGCGCGGGCAGCCGCTCCGGGTCCAGGTGCTCGACGACCTCGCTGAGCACCGCCGCGTCGTAGCCGGCCAGCCGCTTGTCGGTGTAGGCGAGCGAGCCCTGCAGCAGGGTGACGCGCGAGCTCTGCCGCTCGCCCAGCCGCTCCAGGCGCAGCCGCCGGGCGGCCGTGTGCAGGGCCCGGACGGACACGTCCATACCGACGATCTCGGTGTACGCGGGGTCCTTGAGCAGTGCCTGCACCAGCTGGCCCTGTCCGCAGCCGAGGTCCAGCACCCGCTGGGCGCCCGCGGCGCGCAGCGCGGCGAGGATCGCCTCGCGCCGCCGCACGGCGAGCGGCACCGGCCGCTCCTCCGTGTCCCGCGTCTCGTCCACGGCGTTGTCGATCTCTTCGACCTCGCTGCCGTCGGACTCGGCGAGGCGGACCAGCTCCAGGCGCTCGATGGCGTCCTGGGTCAGCCGCTTGTGGCGGGCCAGGTAGCGGGAGCTGATCAGCCCGTTCTCGGGGTGGGCGGCGAGCCAGCCGTCTCCGGCGCGCAGCAGCTTGTCGACCTCGTCGGGGGCGATCCAGTAGTGCTTGGCGTCGTCGAGCACCGGCAGCAGCACGTAGAGCTGGCGCAGGGCGTCCGCGAGGCGCAGTTCCCCTTCCAGGACGAGCCGTACGTAGCGCGAGTCGCCCCACTCGGGGAACTGTTCGTCGAGCGGCAGCGCCTCGGCCTGTACGAGGTCCCAGCCGAGCGGGTCGAACAGCCGGTGCACCAGCGCGGCCCCGCCGCGTGCGGGGAGCACCGGGATCTCGATGCGCAACGGCAGCGCCCGCTCCGGCAGTTCCGGGCGCAGGGCGCACTGGCCCTTGACGGCGGTGCGGAACACCCCGCCGAGCGCAACGGCGAGGAGCGAGGAGGCGGCGTACGGGCGGTCGTTGACGTACTGCGCGAGCGCGGCGTCGGGGGCTCCGCCCCGGCCCTTGCCCTGGCCCCGCCGCACGAGCGCGACGGGATCCACCTCCAGCAGCAGGGCCGCCGTGCACCGTTCGGCCGTGGCCTCGGGGTAGAACACGTGGGCGGTGCCGTGGGAGGTGGAGAACGCCTGCGTCTTCCCGGGATGCTTGTGCAGCAGGTAGCCCAGGTCGGTGGCGGGGCGTTCAGGGGAGCCGGTGGTGGAGATCGTCAGGAACACACGCCCGATTGTTGCTGGTCACCGGCGTCGAGCGCCTCTCGTTTTCCGGGCGCGGGAGAGGGTCAGGCGAGATCCCCGCCGGGGGTGTCCCGGCCCTCCCCCGGGTGGACGGCGCCGGCCAGGGCGGCGATCGCGGCGGGACCGATGCGGCAGCAGCCGCCGATGAGGCGGGCGCCGGCGCGGTGCCAGGCGCGGGCGGGCCAGGGGGCCGGGGTCGCGGGGGTGTGCCAGGTGTGCGTGGCGGCGTCCCAGACGGAGCCGTCGTTGGGATAGGCCAGGAGCGGCTTGCGGGTGGTGGCGGCGGCCTCTTCGAGGGCGGGCAGGACCTCGGCCGGGTCGCAGCAGTTGACGCCGAGAGCGATGATCTCCGGGGCGTCCGCGGCGAGGGCGAAGGCCTCGCGGAGGGGCGCGCCGGAGCGGGTGCGCCCGTCGGCCACGGTGTAGGCGAGCCAGGCCGAGGCACCGGTTTCCGCGAGGACGGCGAGCACGGCCTCGGCCTCGTCCGGGTCGGGGAGGGTCTCCACGGCGAGGACGTCGGGGCCGGCGTCGAGCAGGGCCTCGATGCGGGGGCGGTGGAAGGCGGCGAGCTCGCGCACGCTCAGGCCGTACCGGCCGCGGTACTCGGAGCCGTCCGCGCGCACCGCCCCGTACGGGCCCACCGAGGCGGCCACCCACACCTCGTGGTCGGCGGCCTCGGCCGCGCGGGCGGCGAGGGCGACGCCGCGGTGCAGCAGGGCGGTGGTCGCGGCGCGGTCGTACCCGTGGGCGGCGAAGGCCTCGTAGCCGACCTGGTATCCGGCGGTGATCAGTACCTCGGCGCCGGCCCGCGCGTACGCCGTGTGGGCGGCCTCCACCTGGTCCGGCCGCTCGGCGAGCACCCGGCCCGTCCAGAGGCCGCCGGACAGGTCGCAGCCCTGGTCGGCGAGCTGGTTGCTCAGACCGCCGTCCAGGATCACGGTCCTGTGGCGGAGGGCCTCGGCGAGCGGGCCGGACGCGCGTGGCACGGGGGTGGCTCCCTACCGGCCGAGCTGGGAGAGCACCTGGGCGGAGATCAGCTCCAGGTGGTCCAGGTCGTCGAGGTCGAGGAGCTGGAGGTAGACGCGGGAGGCGCCGACGGCCTCGTAGGCGCCGATCCTCTCGACGACCTCGGCCGGGGAGCCGGCCAGTCCGTTGGCCTTGAGCTCGTCCACGTCCCGGCCGATGGCGGCGGCCCGGCGGGCCACCTCGGCGTCGTCCTTGCCCACGCACACGACGAGGGCGTTGGAGTAGACCAGGTCCTCGGGCTTGCGGCCGGCCTCCTCGGCCGCCTCCCGGACCCGGCCGAACTGCCGCTCGCTGTCGGCGACCGACGCGAACGGCATGTTGAACTCGGACGCGTAGCGCGCGGCGAGCCGCGGGGTGCGCTTGGCGCCGTGGCCGCCGATGAGGACGGGGACCTTGGCCTGGGCGGGCTTGGGCAGCGCGGGCGACTTCTCCACCTGGTAGTGGCGGCCCGCGAAGTCGAAGGTGGCGCCGACCTCGGTGGCCCACATGCCGGTGACGATGGCCAGCTGTTCCTCCAGCCGGGACATCCGGTCCGGCGGGAAGGGGATGCCGTACGCCTTGTGCTCCTCCTCGAACCAGCCCGCGCCCAGGCCCAGTTCGACGCGGCCGCCGGACATCTGGTCCACCTGGGCCACCTGGATGGCGAGGACGCCGGGCAGCCGGAAGGTGCCGGCGGTCATCAGCGTGCCCAGGCGGATCCGCTTGGTCTCGCGGGCCAGGCCGGCGAGGGTGATCCAGGCGTCGGTGGGGCCGGGCAGGCCGTCGGCGGATCCCATCTTCAGGTAGTGGTCGGAGCGGAAGAAGGCGTCGAAGCCCAGGTCCTCGGTGGCCTTGGCGACGGTCAGGAGGGTGTCGTAGCTCGCACCCTGCTGGGGCTCGGTGAAAATGCGCAGATCCATGTACCCATCCTGCCCCTCCCGCCCCGGCAGGGTGAATCTGCGTCAACCGGACGGTCCACCGGGACGCCGCCAGTGACCAGCCCGGACGGGGATCGTTTCCTCCGACGGAGCCGGACCGCCCGGCCCGCGCGCCGGCGGACTGTCGCCGTTGCGTCCACCGCGCCCTTCCGCCTTGGAAGGGCCAGGGCCGAGGAGGCCGCCATGTCCCACGAGGCCGTGCCGGAGACCCCCCGACAGACCGGACCGAACGGACCGGCCGGACAGGCAGCACAGGAGTACGCGCACCAGGAGCCCGCGGTGCCCGCCCAGGGCGGCGGCGCGCCGAAGGGTCTGCTCCAGCAGATGGAGGAGCTGATGGCCGCGCTGAACGCCGACCTCTCCCGGCTCGACGCCGATCTCCAGTCCTCCACGGACCGCACCGCCGAGGGCGAGCGCCCGTCCTACCGGTCGTCCTGACCGTGCGGGTCCCGCCGCGCACGGCGGGACCCCACTCGCTCCGCCCGCGCCGCCGAAGCGTCCGCTCAGGCCACGCCCGAGGCGGATCCCCGCTCGCGGACCGCCATGCGGCGCAGGATCGCCCGTACCCGGTCGCTCGACTCGTCAGCCGCGTCGATCGACTCTATGCACTGCCAGTACAGGGTCTCGTCGTCCGTGCCGCAGGCCACCCCGACCAGGGCTATGCCCACTTCGCCGAGCAGCGCCTGAAGCCCGAGCAGCGCCTGGCGGACATCCGACACCTCGCTCAGCTGCGCCGCCCGCGGCGGATACTCGGGCGCACTGCCCTCGCCGCACAGGGCGGCTCTGTCGAGCACCCCGCATCCTCTGCCTCCCGCTTCCCCCAGTCCCCGTGCCTCCGCTCTCAGCTCCGGCGGCCCGGTGACCGCCAGACAGCTCCCGATCCCCTGCGCGAGCGCCTGGGCCTGCCAGGCCTCGCCCACGATGTCCCACGCAGCCCCACTCTGTGCCAGCGCGTGCCGACCGGCCGCGATGAGCCGTACCGCATCCATATGCCGTCCCCCGTCCGCACGACATCCCGCCGTCCTCACCACTACCCAGCGTGAGGGCAACACGCCAGTAAAGCCAGGGGTATTCGGAAAATGTGGACAGAAACGTGATTGTGGATGAGTCCATCACTCCGAAGAGTGACGATTTGATGTCGGTGTATCGGCCACGGGGAAGCGGAGTTCGTTCCTCTCGATCTTCGCGGCCAGCGCATCCAGCACATCCACCCCGAGAACCTCACAGAACTGCAGCAGATACGCGAGCACGTCGGCCACCTCATCGGCCACGCGGTGGGCGGTTTCCGGCTTCTCCATGACCTGCGCCGACTGTTCCGGTGTCAGCCACTGGAAGATCTCGACCAGTTCGGCCGCCTCCACGCTCAGCGCCACGGCCAGGTTCTTGGGCGTGTGGTACGGCTCCCATCCGCGCGCGGCCGCGAACTGCGCGAGCCGGCGCTGCAGTCGGTCCAGCCGTTCGTCGGGCCGTTCGGCCGGCCGTTCGTCGAGCCGTTCGTCGGGCTGTCCGGCCGGCCGTTCGTCGGGCTGTCCGGCCGGCCGTTCGTCGGGCTGTCCGGCCGGCCGTTCGTCGGGCTGTCCGGCCGGCCGTTCGTCGGGCCGCGGCTCCTGGGTCTCGTTCATGCGGTCAGGTCTACCATCGCGACGCCGGGGAGGCGGCGGGCGGCCGCCGCGGTGTCCTCCCCCACCGCCGCCACCAGCCGGATGTGGCCGCGCGCCCCGGACAGCAGGGCCAGGCGCAGCAGCTCGGCGCTCTGACGCCGGTCCAGGCCGCGGTCGAAGCCGTCGGCCAGCACGGTCAGGGCCTGCTGCGCGGAGAGCAGTTCGGCGGCGGGGTCCATGGCCAGCACTCCGGGGCCGGTCAGCAGGACCAGGGCCAGCGCGAGGAAGCGCAGTTCGCCCGCGCCGAGGCGGGCCAGTTCCGTGGCGGGCCGGGCGGGGCCGCGGTCCAGTACGGCCGTGACCGCCCCGCCGCCCGCGGGGGCCCGTACGTCGAGGCCGGCGACGGGTCCGGCGCAGCCGGTGCGGGCCGCTCCGGCCAGCAGGGCGTGGCGCGTGCCGCATTCGTGGCGGGTCCGGCGCAGTACGTCGGCCAGGTTCGCGCAGTCGCCGAGCAGCCGGCCCTGACCGGGCGGGACGGCGGCGCGCATCCGGTCCGGGCGGGGGTCGCAGGGGAACACCGAGCGCAGGGCGACCACGACCTGTTCGGCGGCGGCCAGGACCTGTCGCTGGCCGGTCGTGGAGCCGGCGACGCGCAGCGGGAGCAGCGCCGTCCCGAGCCGGTCGTCGGGCAGCGGGGCCCGGGTGACGCCGATGGCGCCGCCGGTCAGCCAGGCGGCCTGGACGGAGCGCCAGCCGGGGTCGCGCAGGGCGGTGGCGAACAGGATCTGCCCGTCCTGCGAGAGCCGTTCACCGACGATCCGCAGCGTGGGCTCGGCCTGGACGGCGAGGTCGAGCCGGACCGGGCCGGCGGGGCCGTCGACCGTGCAGCCGAGGCGGAACCCGCGCCGCCGCTGGGCGTCGGGTACGGCCAGGTCGGGTACGCGGGCGCGGGGGTCCGGGAAGGCCTCCTCCAGGGTGGCGCCGGAACCGAGCCCCGCCAGGGCCTCGTAGGCGGCCAGGGCCTGCGACTTGCCGCTGCCGCTCGGCCCGGCGAAGAGGGTGACGGGGCCGAGCGGGAAGGCCGCCGACCGGTGCGGCCCGAAGGCGGAGAGCCGCAACTCGGTGACCACGGGCCGCAGGTGCGGCTGCTGCGGCGCGGGCTCGGCGCGCGTCGGCGCGGCCTGCGCGGGCACGGTGGGGCGGTCGGTCGGCGCGCCGTCGGCCGGAGCTCCCCCGGCTAACGAGGGGTCGACGTCGGGGGCGAGTGCGGCGGGGGCGGGGCCCACCGCCGCGTGCAAGGTGGCGTCCATGCGCGGACGGTACGGGCCGCCGGACCCCCTGTGGACCCGACGAACCGTTCCCTCGCGTGGACCTTCCTACGAACGGGGGACGGCCGCGGCCGCGATCCCCTCGACCTCGGTCCCCACCGGCGCCAGCAGGAAGACGTTGCGGTCCACCCGGTGCATCCCGCTGCCCAGCCCGAAGACCACGCCGCTGCTGAAGTCCAGGATGCGCTTGGCGACTTCGCTGTCCGCCCCGGTGAGGTCGAGCAGCACCGGGATCTGCGCGATGAGGTACTCCGCCACCTCCCGCGCGTCCGCGAAGATCTGAACTCTGATCACCACGAAGCGCCGCTGCTCCGCCACCGACGCTCCGGGCGCCTTGGGAATCGTGCGGTGGTCCACCCGGGAGGGCCATTCGTTGCGACTGCGCAGGGGGACCACCTGCGCGAGCCCCTCCCACTGTTCGTCGGTGACGTCGTACCTGCTCACCGGGCCGCCTCGGCCGCGCGCTTCTTGTGCATCCCCCCATCCTCTCGCGTTTCACCCGTTCAGCCCAACAGCGACACGAACCGTGCCGGGTACTCTCCGGGCACAAGATGAGTTAGGTTAGGCATGCCTAACTTACTCGGACGAGGGAGAGATCCGCATGCGCATGTCCGGTGCCCCCGCCACCCCGGCCGCCCGGCCCACCGACGCCGAGCGGATCCGGTCGATCCTGGCCGCCGCCCACTCCATGACGCTGATCACCGACGAACAGCGCACCGAGGTCCGCCACCTCGACGGCGGCGACCCGATGGGCCGACTCCACCTGCACCCGACCGAACCGGGCGGCGACGGCGAGTACCGGCCCACGATCCGACTGGAGTTCACCGACGTCGCCCCCACCCCCGTACGCGACCGGGTGCGCGCCCGCGTCACCGTGCTGGGCCGCCTGCTCACCCCGTACGTGGACGAGACCGCCGACTCCACCTGCGTGGAGTTCGGCCGGGCCGTCCTGGAAACCGGGCACGGACTCGCTGACGTCGGCCTGGAGGAGCTGGAGGCGACCCGCCCCGACCCGCTCGCCCCGTACGAGGCGGGCATGCTCACGCACCTCCTCGACGACCACCACGACCTCGTCACCCTGCTGCTGCGCCTGGTCCGGCCGCTGCCCACCGCGGCCGTCGTGCGCGCGCTCCCGGTCGCCATGGACCGGTACGGGATCACCCTGCGGCTGGAGGAGCGGCGCGGCCACCGGGACGTGACGCTGCCCTTCCCCTCCCCCCTCGACGACGTCGAGCAGTCCGGTGCGCAGATCCAGGCGCTCTTCGGCGCGGCCCGCCGGAGCTCGCACCGCAACACCCTGCCCGCGTGAGGGAATAGGGTCCGGCGGGGCCCCGTTGGGGGTGATCATGAAGGCCATCACGTACAGCGCATACGGAACTGCCGAGAACCTCCAGCTCGTCGACGTACCGCAGCCGAAGGTGGGACCGGGCGAGGTCCTCGTCCGCGTCAAGGCCGCCGGGGTCAATCCGGTGGACTGGAAGCTCGCCGCCGGATACCTCGACCCGATCCTCGAGGTCCGCCATCCCGTCATACCCGGCTGGGACGTCGCCGGAGTCGTCGAGGCGCTCGGCCCGGACACCTTCGACTACGCCGTGGGCGACGAGGTGTACGGCTACGTCCGCAAGGAGTGGGTGGAGCTCGGCACCTACGCCGAACTGGTCAGCGCCCCCGTCCGCACCCTCGCCCGCAAGCCCCGCGCGCTGAGCTTCGAGCAGGCCGCGGGCATCCCGCTGGCCGGCCTCACGGCCTACCAGGCCCTCACCCGCGTGGGCGTCAAGGCCGGCGAGACCGTCGTCATCCACTCCGCGGCGGGCGGCACGGGCTCGTTCGGCGTGCAGATCGCCGTCGCGCTGGGCCTGCGGGTCATCGGCACGGCGGGCGCGCACAACCACGACTACCTGCGCGGGCTCGGCGCCGAACCGGTGCTGTACGGGGAGGGCCTGGCGGACCGGATCCGCGAGTTGGCACCCGAAGGCGTCGACGCGGCCCTGGACTTCTACGGGGACGACGTCGTGGAGACCCTGCAGTCCCTGGTCAAGGAGCGCGGCCGGGTCGTCTCCATCACCGACCGCCAGGCCGCCGCCAAGGGTGCCCACCAGCTGTGGGTGCGCGCCGACACGGCCGACCTGACGTTCCTCGCGGAACTGGCCGACGCGGGCGACCTCACCGTCAACGTGGAGCACGTGCTGCCGCTCGCCGAGGCCGCCAGGGCCTGGGAGCTGAGCGCCTCGCGCCGTACCCGCGGCAAGATCGTCCTGACGGTCTGAAGCGAGGACCGGCACCGGCAGGGGGCGGTCCCGCAGAGACCGCCCCCTCCCCCGGGCCTCAGGACGTGATCGGCCGCAGGTCCCCTCCCAGCGGTGGCCCGATCGCCCTGAGCGACCCGGGCGTCCGGCCCTCGCCCCAGCCGATCTCGCGCCGGTAGCTGCCGAGCAGGCCCCGGTCGGCCAGGGCTGCCTCGTCCCGCACGGCCGGGTCGTCCCCCGCCGGGCGGGTCAGCGGCGAGACGAACAGCGCGTCCGCCGGGCAGTTGGCCTCGCACAGGAAGCAGGTCTGGCAGTCCTCCTGCCGGGCGAGCAGCGGGATCCCCTCGGGCCCGCGCTCGAAGACGTCCGTCGGGCACACCTCGATGCACTTGTCACAGGTGATGCACCGTTCGTGCGAGACCAGTTCGATCACGCCGCCACCCCCGTGCCCGCCGGGGCCGCGGGCCGGGTCCACACCCGGTCCAGGCCGCCCACCAGGATCCGGTGGTGCAGTGCCGGGTCCTGCCGCGGATGGTCCAGCCGCTTGGCCATCCCCCGCGTCTCGGGCCGGGCGAGCGCGGCCGCGTACATCCACCGCGCGTGCGCCGTCATCGCGGCCGCCTGCCGGGCCCGGACCAGCTCCGCGCCCTCGCCGTGGAGCGTGGCCCGCAGCTGCGACCAGGCCGCGTCGAGAGTGCGCAGCGAGGCGGCGAGGACGTCACCGCGGCGCAGGTAGTTCTTGTCGTACGGGAGCACCTCCGCCTGTACGAGTTCCACGGCGGCGCGGTGCCCGCCCGGCGCGGCCGGGCGTCCCGTCGGGCGCAGCCCCGCTCCGCCGGCGCCGGTGACCGGGCGGTCGGCGGCCCGTCCCGCACCGAGGGACAGGGCGTGCGCGGCGGCGCCCCGGCCGGCCCAGCTGCCGGAGGAGACGGCCCAGGCGGCGTTGTGGCTGCCGCCTCCGGTGAAGCCGCCGCAGATCTCCTCGCGGGTGGCCGCGTCACCGGCGGCGTACAGGCCGGGGACGCCGGTGGCGCAGTCGTCGCCGGTGATCCGGATGCCGCCGGTGCCGCGGACCGTGCCCTCGGCGAGCAGGGTCACGGCGAAGCGGTCGGTGAAGGGGTCGATGCCGAGGCGGTCGAAGGTGAGGAAGAAGTTGGGCTGGGCCAGGCGCATGGCGGCCCGGGCGTTCTCGTCGGCGCGGTCGAGGCGCGCGTACACGCGGGCGCCCGTGAGGAGTTCGCGGGCGATCGCCGAGCGTCCGCCCTGGCTGGCCGCGCCCTCCAGCACGCTGCCGTCCTCCTGGTAGAAGGTGGCGAAGGAGTAGAAGGCGGTCTTGGTGACCGAGGTGCCCTCGGGGGCGATGCCGTAGGCGTTGGAGAACTCCATGCCGGAGAGCTCCGCCCCGGCCTCGGCGGCGAAGAGCGCGCCGTCGCCGGTGTTGGTGTTGGTGCCGAGCGCCCCGCTGAGGAAGGCGCAGCCGCCGGTGGCGAGGACCACGGCGCCGGCCCGGACCCGGTAGTGCTCCCGGGCCTGGCGGCGGTACCCGGCGGCGCCCGCGACGGCGCCGTCCGCGTCGGTGAGCAGTTCGGTGACCGGGCTGTGGTCGAGGATCTCGACCCCGGCGCGGCGGATCCGGATGCGCATCCGCCGCATGTACTCGGGTCCTTGGAGGCCGTTGCGGAGCGGCCGGCCGTCGGGCCCGGTGGGGAAGGGATAACGGCCCTCGGTGGCCAGCTCGTTCATCCGGTCGTACGTCTCGTCGAGGACGCGGGCCATCCAGCGCCGGTCGGCCAGGTAGCCCCCGAGTCCCTCACGGGAGGCCATGGCCGCCTCGCGGGCGGCGGGCTCGGGCGGCACGTACCAGACGCCGGTGCCGCCGGCGGCCGTCGCGCCGCTCGTCCCGCAGTAGCCCTTGTCCGCGAGGACGACCCGGGCCCCGGCCCGGGCCGCCTTGAGGGCGGCCCAGGTCGCGGCCGGTCCGCCGCCGACGACGAGGACGTCGGTGACGTGATCGGTCATGCGCTCCCCCTGGTGTGGCGGTTGGCCGGCCGGGGCAGGCCGTAGTTCTCGCGGAGGGTGCGGCCGGTGTACTCGGTGCGGAACAGGCCGCGCCGCTGCAGGATCGGCACGACGTGGTCGACGAAGTCGGTCAGACCCGTGGGCAGGACGGGCGCCATGATGTTGAAGCCGTCGGCGGCGCCCTGGGTGAACCACTCCTCCAGCTGGTCGGCGATCTGCTCGGGGGTGCCGGCGAAGGTGCGGTGGCCGCGGCCGGCGCCGAGGCGGGCGATCAGCTCGCGCAGGGTGAGGCCGTCACGGCGGGCGAGCTCGGCGACGAGGGTGAAGCGGCTCTTGTTGCCGTTGACGTCCCGCTCCTCCGGCAGGTCGGGCAGCGGGCCGTCGAGCGGCAGGCCGGTGAGGTCCACGTTGAGCATGCCGGAGAGCTGGGCGAGGCCGTACTCCGGCACCTGGAGGTCGGTGAGCTGCTGCTCCAGCGCCTTGGCCTCGGCCTCGGTGGAGCCGATGACCGGGGCGATGCCGGGCAGCACGAGCAGGTCGCCCTCGGTGCGGCCGTACTTGGCGAGGCGGGACTTGAGGTCCTTGTAGAAGGTCTGGCCGTCGGCGAGGGTCTGCTGCGCGGTGAACACGGCCTCGGCGTACTGGGCGGCGAACTCCTTGCCGTCCTCGGAGGAGCCGGCCTGCACGAGGAGCGGGTGGCCCTGGGGCGAGCGGGGGACGTTGAGCGGTCCGGCGACCCCGAAGTACTCGCCGCGGTGGGCGGCGGGGTGGAGCTTGTCGGTGTCGGCGTAGATGCCGGCCTCCTTGTCGAGGACGATCGCGTCGTCCTCCCAGCTGTCCCAGAGCTTGGTGGCGACGTCGAGGAACTCGCGGGCGCGGTCGTAGCGGAGGTGGTGCGCCAGGTGCTCGTCGCGGTTGAAGTTGCGGGCCTCGTCGACGGTGCCGGAGGTGACGATGTTCCAGCCGGCGCGGCCCCCGCTGATGTGGTCGAGGGAGGCGAACTTCCGGGCGGTGTTGAAGGGCTCGTTGAAGGTGGTGGAGACGGTCGCGATCAGCCCGATGTGCTCGGTGACGGCGGCGATGGCGGACAGCAGGGTGAGGGGCTCGAAGCCGCCGAGGGCGTTGTAGCGGGCCTTGCCCCAGAGGGCGAGTCCGTCGGCGAAGAAGATGGAGTCGAGCCGTCCGCGCTCGGCGGTGCGGGCCAGCTCCTGGAAGTACCGCAGGTCGGTGACGCGTTCGGGGGTGCTGTCGGGGTGGCGCCAGGCGGCGTCGTGGTGCCCGGCGTTCATGAGGAAGGCGTTGAGGTGGAGGGTCCGGGGGGCGGTGGTCATGACTGTTCCTCGTGGGTCGGGTGGTGCGAAGCGGGGGGCCGTCGGTTTCGGCACCGGGTGCGTGGTGCAGGGCGTCGGGCGTCGGGCGTCGGGCCGGGAAGCGTCAGGCCGGGACGCGCCAGGTGCTGAGCCGGCGCTCGATGGTGACCAGCAGCTGGTTGAAGGCCACGCCGATGGCGGAGATGGTGACGATGCCCGCGTACATCTGCGGGATCGCGAAGTTGAACTGCGAGGCGTTGATCAGATAGCCGAGGCCGGCCTTGGCGCCGATCATCTCGGCGGCGACGAGGACGAGGATGGAGACGGCCCCGGCCAGCCGGATCCCGGTGAAGATCGCCGGTACGGAGGCCGGGAGGATCACCTTCTGGAACAGGCGGGGCGTCGAGAGGTCCATGGAGCGGGCGAGCCGGACCAGGGTGGGATCGGCGTTGCGCACGGCGCTGATGGTGTTGAGCAGGACGGGCCAGAGGCAGGCGTAGACGACGATCGACACCTTCGAGGTCTCGCCGATGCCGAGGAGCAGGACGAACACCGGGAGCAGCGCGAGGGCCGCGGTGTTGCGGAAGACCTCCAGCAGCGGCCCGAGGAAGTCGGCGAGCGGCCGGTACCAGCCGATGAGCAGGCCGAGGGGGACGGCGACGGCCACGGCGATGCCGAAGCCGCCGAAGGAGCGGATCAGGCTGGCCTGGGTGTGGTCGGCGAGCTGGCCGTCGCCGGCCAGCTCCCACCAGGCGACGGCCACCTCGCTGATGGGAGGCAGGAAGGTGGCGTCGACCAGGCCGGCGCGCGGGGCGAACTCCCAGAGGGCGACCAGCGCGAGGATCGCGGCGCTCCGCACGGCGACGGCCTTCAGTGCGCGTACGACGGCGAGCCCGGCGGTTCTCGTACGCGCGGGGGCCGGGGCCGCGGGTGCGGCGGGTATCGGGTCCGGCCCGCGGGCGGCGTCGGTGTCGGCGCCCGCCGGGGACTTCCCGGCCGGGTCCCCGGCGGGTGCGGCCGCGGCATGCCCGGCCTCCGGCACGGATTCGGCCGTGCCGGGGGCGCTCCCCGCGTCCGGCACGGCGACGGCGCCGCCCCCGGCCCGGGCCGGAGCCTGGGCCGAGGCCGGGGCGTTGAGCGCGGAGGCTCCGGCCGCGGCGGCGTTGCCCGCCTCCGGGACGGACCTGGCCGGGGCGGAGGCAAGGGCGGACTCGGCCGGGGCCGGGGCCGGGGCCTTGAGAGCGGAGGCTCCGACCGCGGCGGCGTTGCCCGCCTCCGGGACGGACCTGGCCGGGGCGGAGGCAAGGGCGGACTCGGCCGGGGCCGGGGCGGAGTCCGCCGGGCCGCGGACGTTCCCCGCGTCCGGGACGTAACCGGCCGGGACGGCGCCGCCTCCGGCCCGGGCCGGAGCCTGGGCCTTGAGCGCGGAGGCTCCGTCCGCGGCGGTGGTGACGGGCCGCGCGTCCGGGACGGACTCGGCCGGGCTGGAGGCGCGGGCGGACTCGGCCGGGGGCCGGGCGGAGCCGGGGGCGGTCCCCGCGTCCGGGGCGGACTCGGCCGGGGCCGGGGCGGGCGGGGTGGTCAGGGGGGTGGTGTCGGTTCCGGTGCTCATGCGGCTGCCGCCTCCTTCTCCAGTTGCTGGGCGCGGGCCACCTCGTCGTGGAGGAGGTTCCAGATCTCGTGCCGGTAGCGGGCGAACTCCGGGCTGGACCGCAGGGCCTCCCCCAGCAGTCCGCCGCGGTCGCCGAACGAGACCGGGACGACCTCCTTGACCCGGCCGGGCCGGGAGGTCATGACGGCCACCCGCTGCCCGAGGTAGACCGCCTCCTCGATGCCGTGCGTGATGAAGACGACGGTCTTGCCGGTGCTCTGCCAGATGCGGCGCAGCTCGTCCTGCAGGGACTCGCGGGTCTGCGCGTCGAGCGCCGCGAACGGCTCGTCCATCAGCAGGACGTCCGGGTCGTACGCCAGCGCGCGGGCGATGGCGACGCGCTGGCGCATGCCTCCGGAGAGCTGGTGCGGGTGCCGGTCCTCGAAGCCGGTCAGTCCGACGAGGTCCAGGAACTCCTTCGCCCGGACAGCCCGTTGGCGGCGCGGCACCCCCGTGGCCTCCAGGCCGAACTCGACGTTGCCCTGGGCGGTGCGCCACGGCAGCAGCGCGTACTGCTGGAAGACGATGCCCCGGTCCAGGCCCGGCCCGGTGACCGGCTTGCCGTCGAGCAGGATCCGCCCGGCCGTGGGGGCCGCCAGGCCGCCGAGGAGGTCGAGGAGCGTGGACTTGCCGCAGCCGCTGGGGCCGACGACCACGAGGAACTCCCCGCTGCGGATCTCCAGGTCGATGCCGTCCAGGGCGGTGAAGTCCCCGAAGGTCTTGCGTACTCCCTCGAACACGATCTTCGTCATGGTGGCCGTCACCCCTTTCCGTACGCGTTGAACTCGTTGGTGTAGAGGTCCGACGGCTTGAACTGCCCCGGCTTGATCTCGCCGCGCTCGCCGAGCCAGTCGAGCCAGAGCTGGAACTCCTGGTCGGGGATCCGGCCGCCCGTCTCGGCGATCCCGTACGAGCGCCAGTACTGCAGGGCGGTGGTGTCCTCGTTGCGGCCGCGCTTCTTGACGATCTCGGTCATCCGGGCGACGGCCTCCTCGCGCGGGGTGGTGCGGGACCACTCGATGGCCTTGGCCACGCCCGTCACGAAGGTCCGTACGGTGTCCGGGTTCTGCTTGATGAAGCGCTCGGTCATGATGTAGGTGCCCGCGCTGAACGGGCCGAGCAGTTCCACGTCGGTGAAGAGCGGGCGGATACCGCCGGAGGCGACGGCCTTGTCGCGCAGGATGCCGGTGAGCACCCCGACCTCGATCTGCTTGGCGCGCAGCGCCTGTTCGGTGTTGACGGGCGGGATGACCAGGGCCTCGACCTTGGCCGCGTCCGCCTTGGAGAGGCCGTTGCGGCTGAGGTAGGTGTCGAGCAGCGCCTGGTAGTGGGCGCCGAGGGTGTTCATGCCGACCGATCTGCCGATCAGGTCCCGGGCGGAGCGGATCGGGCTGTCCTCCAGGACGAAGTAGCCGGCGTAGGAGTACTGGTCCGAGCCGTAGGAGGAGATGACCGCCTTGATCGGCGCCTTGCCGGCGGCGAGCTTGATGACCGCGCCGTTGAAGGCGCTGCCGAAGTGGGTCTGGCCGGTGGCGGCGGACTGGATGTCCTGCGGGCCGCTGATGGTGTTGCCGACCCATTCGAGCGTGACGTCCTCGAAGTAGCCGAGATCGGCAGCGAGTTCGGGGAGCGTGACCGCACCGACCGCGCCCTGGTACTTCAGGGTCTTGACCTGCGAGCCGGAACCGCCGCCGGTGGCGGTGGCCGTGCCGCAGCTCACCGCGGCCGCGGAGATGCCGAGCAGGGTGAGGAACTGGCGTCGGGAGGTGCGGGTCGAGGTGAATCCTGCGGGCATGACGAGGTCCTTGTCGGTGCGGTTGCGTGGTCGCTTCGCGTGGTCGGGGTGTCGGGTCGGCGGGTGTCGGGTCGGGTCGGGTCGCGTCGTGGCGTCGTGTTACGGAGCGGTGGTGAGCGCGGCGGCGGCGGGCGCGGCGCGCACGGCCTCGGCGAACTCGTCGACCGCCTGGAAGAGGTCGAGCTCGGCCTCGGGTCGCAGCCGGTCGGGGCCGGAGCCGCGCTCGACGGAGGAGTCGAGGACGAAGCGGCCGGCGGTGACGTGCCGGGCGCCGAGGGCGGCGAGGACGGGGCGCAGGGCGTAGTCGATGGTCAGGACGTGGGCGAGGCTGCCGCCGGTGGCCAGCGGGAAAATCGTTTTGCCGGCGAGGCCGTCCTGCGGGAGCAGGTCGAGGAAGGCCTTGAGCAGGCCGGTGTACGAGGCCTTGTAGACCGGGGTCGCGATGACCAGGCCGTCCGCCTCGGCCACGGCTTCGAGCGCCCGGCGGATCTCGGGCTCGCCCCGGCGGGCGGCGAGCAGGTCGGCGGCGGGGAGTTCGCGCACGGACAGGTGCGCGGTCCCGAAACCGGAGTGGGACAGGCGGCGCAGCACGTGGTCGGCGACGACGGCGGTACGGGAGTGGGCGGAGGGGCTGCCGGTGATGGCGAGCAGGTGGGGCACGGGGGCTCCTTGGGTGACGTACGGGCGAGGCCGGGCGGAGCCCGGGAGGGACTGGGCGGTACGGGCGGTGCCCGGGGCGGAACGGGGCGGTGCGGGGCGGTGTGGTGCGAGGCGGGCGGGGCCCGGACGGTGCGGGGCGGTGCCCGGAGGGCCGTGCCTTGGGGGCGGTGCAGTGCGTGCGGTGGTGGTGGGTAGTGCCCGGGCGGAACGGGGGGTGCGGGGCGGTGCCACGGGGACGGGGCCGTGTGGGCGGGCGGTGGGTAGTGCCCGGGGCGGTGTGGGGCGGTGCCCCGGGGGTGGAGCCGTGCGGGCGGGCGGTGCCCCGGGGACGGGGCCGTGCGGGCGGGGGCGGTGGGTAGTGCCCGGGCGGAACGGGGGGTGCGGGGCGGGGGCGATCGGGTGGTGGTCAGGCGGTGGTGGAGGCGCCGGACGGGATGCCGAAGGCGGGGTCCGGGACGGTCTCCGGGCTGATCAGGCGGGAGGGTTCACCGTCGGGACCGACCGGGACGTCGCCGTCGACGGTGACGCGGCGCAGGGTGCGCTCGTGGTCGTCGGAGTCGTCCACGCCGTAGTGCTGGGTGGCGCGGTTGTCCCAGATCGCGACGTCGCCCGCCTGCCACTGCCAGCGGACGGTGTTCTCGGGGCTCTCGATGTGCGACTGGAAGAGGTCCTGGAGGACGCGGGAGTCGCGGCCGGTGAGGCCCTTGATCCGCTGGACGAAGTTGCCCAGCAGCAGGGTGCGTTCGCCGGTCTCGGGGTGGACGCGGACCACCGGGTGCTCGGTGAGGAACGTGGTGGAGGTGAACACCTCGCGGTACTGGGCCAGGGCCTCGGGGAGGGCGTCGGGCTTGAGGGCGGCGTAGTCGTACTCGTTGGAGTGCACGGCCCGCAGGCCGTCGGCGAGGGCGCGGAGCGGCTCGGGGAGGTTGTCGTAGGCGGTGGCGGTGTTGGCCCAGAGGGTGTTGCCGCCGTACGGGGGGACGGTGACGGCGCGGAGGATGGAGAAGGCGGGGTAGGCGGGGACGAAGGTGACGTCGGTGTGCCACTGGTTGGCGCGGGCGCCGTGGTGGGAGTCGATGCCGAGGGCGTAACGGCCGTCCGCGGAGGGGACGGTGGGGTGCGCGACGGGTGCGCCGAGCAGCTCGGCGAAGGCCTCGTGGGAGGCCTCGTCGAGGTGGTCCTGGCCGCGGAAGAAGACGACCTTGTGCGCGAGGAGGGCGGCGCGGATCTCGGCGACGGTGCCGTCGGGCAGGTCGCCGCCGAGCCGGACGCCGCCGATCTCGGCGCCTATGAGGCCGCCGATCTTGGTGACGGTGACGGTGGGGGCGGGAAGGGTGGTGGCCATGGGAGCTCCCTGCTGAGGACTGGCTGCGGGCGGGCTGGCCGCCGCAGCGGCGGAACGGTGTGACGTGACGTGACGTGGTGCGGTGCGGGTGGTACGGCTGCGGGCGCCGGCCCCCGAAGGGCGCGGAGTCCCTCGGGAGCCCGGCCGCCCCGCGGCTGCTCGGCGGGGTCCCGGCCAGCGACCCCGCCTACGGACCCCGCCCCGACGGACACACCTGGTAGGGCGAGCCGCCGGGGAAGCCGGGGCCGCCGGCGAGGCCCGTGGGACACCCCGGGGCGACCGTCCCGGCCGAAGTCCCCTGGTGGGGAGGCCCGTCGGGACCTCCCCGGCGAGGCGCACCCCGCCGGGGGCGGTGCCCACGGCGAGCCACCCCGGCACGAGACACCCCTGGGGCCTCGGTGGGGAACGCGCCGCGGTCACCCACGCCGGAACGGCACCCCCGAACGAGCACCGCCCCTACGGGTTCCGGTGGGGCACCCACACCCGGGCGGCGCGGGCGGAACGGCGGCCCCTGGTCGGGGACCGTCCCGGTCGGACAACTCCGGTGCGGGGCCGCGCCGGTGGGTTCCGGCGAGGCACCCGCCCGGGCCGCCCTGCCGGATGGGCGGACCCTGGTCGGGGCACCCTCCCGGTGCGGGTACCGGTCTGGCGTGGCGGGGTTCGTCGTGGGCAGCCGTGGGGGCGTTCCCCGGCGTCGACCCCCGTCGGGCGCCCCGGTCAGGGGGCCGAGTCGAGGTGGGCTCGCCGACGGGCACGGTGGTGCGGAACGTCCCCGGTCGGGGGAGCCGGGTCGGGGACCCGCCTCGGGACGGCGGCCCTCGGGCAGCGGTCCGGTGACGTGTCGTCCTGGGAAGGCGGTCCTGGTGGGCGCCGGCCCGGGAGGGCACGCGCCCCGGGGGCCGGCCCGGAGTGCTCCGGAGAGGTGCGCCCCGGGGCCCGACCGCGGAGGAGGCGGTCCGGGAGGACGCTTCCGCGGGCGGGCCCGTGGGGCGGGGTCCGGGAGGGCGTGCGGGCGGGGGTCAGGCCGTGGGGGCCGGACAGCGGCCCGGACACTCGCCCGGCTCGGTACAGAGGCCGGGGGTGTGGAGCCGCGTGGCGAGGAGTTCGGTCGCGGACATGGCTCGGAGACTGTCAGTGCCCCCGCCGCCGGTCAACCCCCTCCCGCCGCTCTCCGAGGTGGCCGGAACGAACCCCTCACCTGACTCCGTACACCTGCCGCGACCTGGTCTTTCCGTCAGGGCGACAGATCATCCACACGGCCCTGGACGGCCGAAAATCCATGGCTGGATTTCACGAGGCCGCAACGCCGCCGCCACGGTTGACCCTCGACCTGGTGGAGGGCGCAGAGTTCCCGGTATGGAGAGCGAGATGCGCAGCATCGGCGAGATGGCCCGGGACAGCGGACTGGGTGTCAGCGCCCTGCGGTTCTACGACGGGGCCGGCGTGCTGGTCCCGGCCTGGGTGGATCCGGTCAGCGGCTACCGCTGGTACGGCCCCGAACAGCTGGAAGAGGCCGGCCTGCTGGCCCGGCTGCGGCGGGCCGGCATGCCGTTGGCGGACATCCGGCTGGTGCTGGCCGGCTGGTCCGGTGCGGACACCGACCTGGTGCGCAGGCTGCTGGAGGTACACCTGCGCCGTCTCGAACGGGGCCTGTCTGATGCCCGCAGCGCGTTCTCCGCCGTCCGAGCGCTCCTCGATCGCAGGGAGAAAGACCCGATGACCGTGCTCCGCCCCGCCACCACCGCCGCAACCGACGCCACCGCCACCGTCCGCCCGACCGTCTCCGCCCGCGAGCTGGCCGCCGCGCTGGATGCGGTCCGCTTCGCCGCCGGCACCGATCCGGAATTGCCGATGCTGTGCGGCGTCCTGTTCGATATCGAGGGCGACGCGCTCCGCGTGGTGGCCACCGACCGGTACCGGCTGGCTGTCGCGCAGGCCGCCACCACCGGCTACGGCGGGCCCCGCGTGCAGGCCATCGTGCCGTCCCCGCTCGTGGACGCGATGCGGGCGCTGCTGACCGACGAGACCCCGGTCCGGCTGACCGTGGACGGTGACCGGGTGACGTGGGAGGCGGGGGACCGTCAGACGGCCGGCCGGTGCGTCGACCACGAGTTCCCCGATTACCGTCGCCTCGTCCGCGTGCCGGCAGGGCGCCGCGTCCCCGTCGATGTCGCGGCGTTCCGGGAGGCGGTGGAGACCGGTGCGGTCCGTACGGGTGAGGCGCTCGGGCAGGACGGGGCGACCTGCGACCTCACCGTGCTCAAGGTGACCGCCGCCGGTGGGGTGGGCGTCTGCGAGGACGGCGACGACGATCCGGCCCGCGTCGCCGTCAACCGCGACTTCCTGCTGGACGCCCTCGCCGCCGGAGCCCGCGACCGGCTGGTCCTGGAGGTCGGCGCCCCCACCGCGCCCCTGGTGGTCCGCCGCACCGACACCGAGGACGCCTATTCGCTGCTGATGCCCGTCCGCCTGGAGGACTGACGCCCGGGCCCGCTCAGGGCCGGGCCCAGGTGCGCAGGAGCGACTCCCGCTCGGCCGCCGCGGGCGTACCGTCCGCGGCGTGATCGCGGCCCCAGGCCGCCGGCCTCCCGGGGTCCGCGGTCCCCGCGACGAAGCGGGCGAGCAGCTCCTGGGAGAGGGCCGTCTCCTCGGCGCCGTAGCCGGCGACCGCGGCGTACACCGTCACCTGGTCCGGCCCGTTCTCCGTCTCCAGCCGCAGCGTCATCTCGGGCGGACCCTCGCCGGTGAAGGCGCCGAGCGCGGCCGAGACCACCGCCCCGAGGAGCTTCGAGGCGCGACCGGACGAGCCCTCGACGGGCACGTCGTCGACGACCGCGGAACGCAGCCCTGCCCAGGTCCACGCACGGTCGCCGTCGGGGTCCACCGCTTCCGGCCCGTCGCCGGTCAGCCGCACGCAGCCCCCGAGGGCGTTCGGCGGCGACCCCACGTACACGGCGTCCGGGGTGATCCAGAACAGTCCGACCATCGTCACAACCGACTCCCGCCACTCGCGCCCCGTGCCACGGGCGCCGCCGGCCCGCCCCCCACCCGTACCGCCCGGACGGAACGCACCACCGCAGACACGCCCGGGGCGGGCCCGTCCGGATGCCTCCGGACCCGTCGGGGCGGACGCTGGGAGGGCGGGCCGGGAAGCCGCACCGATCGTCCGTCCCCGGCCCCGCCACCCCGCCACCCCGCCACCCCGCCGGAGGAAGTGATCTGCATGACCGACCGTCCGCGTACGCGCCGCCTCCTGATGCTCTCCGCCTCGGCCGCCCTGGTGGCCGCGGGCTGGCTCCCCTGCGCTCCCGCGCTCGCCGCCCCCGCCCTCTCCGCCGCTCCGCCCGCGTATGTCGGCGCCGTCACCGCGACGCCCGCCGTGGAGTGGGTGAAGACCACCGATCCCCCCAGTGGCATCACGGCCGAACTGCCCGGAAAGGTCGAGGTGCGGAAGAACTCCGTGCCCACCGCCGGCGGCGAGTCGGTGGAGGTCCGCGGGTACGGGCTGGAGACCCCCGGGGGAACCGTCGGCTTCACCGTCCACGACCTGCCCGGCGACCAGCTCTCCCTCGACGAGGCCCTCGTGGTGGTCGACAGCGTCCACATCCCCTGACCCGGGGCCCCGAGTGGCAGGACCGGGTCCGGGACCCGTGCTTCTGTCGGAAGTGTTCAATCCGGTGCTCGCGGGCAGGACCGCGCTGGTGAGGCGTCCCGTACGGGGGAGGTCACCGGGAGAGCGGGGGCGCCGCGACGGAGCGCCCGCCCTTCCGTGGAGATCTCCGGCGGATCGTGGTAACGCGCGCGGGTCCGGCCCTACTCTCCAGTACCCCGACAACGGTGCTGCTCAGCCCTGTGGTCAAGATCCTTGCCGGATCTCACGAGAGGGCGAGATCACACCGGACGGTATGGTGCGCCCCAAGCGCCCGCCCCTAGCATTCGAGCCATGACGGTCCTGCCTGACGACGGGCTCTCCCTGGCCGCCGAGTTCCCTGACGCGACGCATGAGCAGTGGCAGCGCCTTGTAGAAGGCGTACTGCGCAAGTCGGGCAAGGAAGCCTCCGGCGCGGCCGCAGAAGATGCGTTGTCCACCCCTCTCGAGGACGGGCTCACCACCCGCCCGCTGTACACCGCGCCGCCCGACGGGACGGCTCCCGACATCGGATTGCCCGGCTTCGCCCCCTTCGTACGCGGAGGCCGGCCGGAGGGCACCACCGCGAACGGCTGGGACGTGCGCCAGCGCCTCGCGGGCACCGACCCGGTGCGCGTGAACGAGGCGGCCCTCGCCGACCTGGAGAACGGGGTCACCTCCCTCTGGTTCACCGTGGGCCCGGGCGGCCTCCCGGTCGACGGCCTCGCGCGGGCGCTGGAGGGGGTCTACCTGGACCTCGCTCCGATCTCCCTGGACGCGGGAGCCCAATACGCGGAAGCCGCACGCGAGTTGCTGCGCCTGTTCACCGAGAGCGCGGTGGCCCCCGAGGTCGCGCGGGCCTCGCTGGGCGCCGACCCGCTGGGCCACGAGGCCCGGACCGGGGAAGCCCTGGATCCGGCCGCCGCCGTGGAGCTGGCCCGGGAGGCCGCCGCCGGCTGGCCCGGGGTGCGCGCCATGACCGTGGACGCCCTGCCGTACCACGAGGCCGGCGGCAGCGCCGCCGAGGAGCTCGGCCTGTCCCTGGCCACGGGCGTCGCCTACCTGCGCGCCCTCACCGAGGCCGGACTGGGCGTCGAAGCCGCCCTCGGACAGCTGGAGTTCCGTTACGCCGCCACCGCGGACCAGTTCCTCACCATCGCCAAGCTGCGCGCCGCGCGCCGGCTGTGGGCCCGTATCGCCGAGGCCTCGGGGGCCCCGGAGGCGGGTGCCCAGCTCCAGCACGCGGTGACCTCGCCGGTGATGATGACCCGCCGCGACCCGTGGGTGAACATGCTGCGCACCACCGTGGCCTGCATGGCCGCGGGCGTGGGCGGCGCGGACTCGGTCACCGTGCTCCCCTTCGACCACGAGCTGGGTCTGCCGGACGCCTTCGCGCGCCGGATCGCCCGCAACACCTCCACCATCCTGCTGGAGGAGTCGCACCTGGCCCGGGTCATCGACCCGGCCGGCGGCTCGTACTACGTGGAGCGACTCACGGACGAACTGGCCCACGCCGCCTGGGAGTTCTTCCGGACCGTCGAGAAGGCCGGCGGCCAGGCCGCCGCCCTGCGCTCGGGTCTGGTCGCCGAGGGGCTGGCCGCCACCTGGGCGGAGCGCTCCAAGAAGCTGGCCAAGCGCCGCGAACCGATCACCGGCGTCAGCGAGTTCCCGCTGCTGTCGGAGAAGCCCGTCGTACGTGAGCCCGCGCCCGCCGGACCCACCGGCGGACTGCCGCGCGTGCGGCGCGACGAGGCGTACGAGGCCCTGCGCGCCCGCAGCGACGCGCACCTGGCGGCGACCGGGGCCCGGCCGAAGGTCTTCCTCGCCGCGCTGGGCCCGGCGGCCGCGCACACCGCGCGGGCCACCTTCGCCTCGAACCTGTTCCAGGCGGGCGGGATCGAGCCCGTGCACGACCCCGTCTCCGTGGACGCCGAGAGCGCCGCCGCGGCCTACGCCGCCAGTGGCGCCGACGGCACGGCCGTGATCTGCTCCAGCGACGCGCTGTACGAGGAGCAGGCCGCGGCGGTGGCCGGGGCCCTGCGCGCGGCGGGCGCCACGACCGTCTTCCTCGCCGGGCGGCCGGGCACCGCAGAGGCTTCCGTGGACGCGTACGTCTTCGCCGGCTGTGACGCCGTCGCCGTGCTGTCCTCCGTACTCGACCGGATGGGAGTGCCGTCTTGAGCATCCCCGATTTCTCCGAGCTGTCGCTCGGCTCCTGCGCCGCCGGGGTCTCCGAGGAGCAGTGGCGGACTTCGGTGAAGGAGTCCACCGGCACCGCGGCCGCCGACCTGCTGTGGGAGACCCCCGAGGGCATCGGCGTCAAGCCGCTGTACACCGGGCGGGACCTGGAGGGCCTGGACTTCCTGCAGACGTACCCGGGCGTGGCCCCGTACCTGCGCGGCCCGTACCCGACGATGTACGTGAACCAGCCCTGGACGATCCGGCAGTACGCCGGCTTCTCCACGGCCGAGGAGTCCAACGCCTTCTACCGGCGCAACCTGGCGTCCGGTCAGAAGGGCCTGTCCGTGGCCTTCGACCTGCCGACGCACCGCGGCTACGACAGCGACCACCCGCGCGTGACGGGCGACGTCGGCATGGCGGGCGTGGCGATCGACTCGATCTACGACATGCGGCAGCTGTTCGACGGGATCCCGCTGGACAAGATGTCGGTGTCGATGACGATGAACGGCGCGGTGCTGCCCGTCCTCGCGCTGTACATCGTGGCGGCGGAGGAGCAGGGCGTCTCCCCCGACAAGCTGGCCGGGACCATCCAGAACGACATCCTCAAGGAGTTCATGGTCCGCAACACCTACATCTACCCGCCCAAGCCCTCGATGCGGATCATCTCCGACATCTTCTCCTTCACCTCGCAGAAGATGCCGCGGTACAACTCGATCTCCATCTCCGGCTACCACATCCAGGAGGCCGGGGCCACGGCCGACCTGGAGCTGGCGTACACCCTCGCCGACGGCGTGGAGTACCTGCGGGCGGGTCAGGCGGTCGGGCTGGACGTGGACGCGTTCGCGCCGCGCCTGTCGTTCTTCTGGGCGATCGGCATGAACTTCTTCATGGAGGTCGCGAAGCTGCGCGCGGCCCGCCTGCTGTGGGCGCGCCTGGTCAAGCAGTTCGACCCGAAGAACGCCAAGTCGCTGTCGTTGCGCACGCATTCGCAGACCTCGGGCTGGTCGCTGACCGCGCAGGACGTCTTCAACAACGTGACGCGCACCTGCATCGAGGCGATGGCGGCGACCCAGGGCCACACCCAGTCGCTGCACACCAACGCCCTCGACGAGGCGCTCGCGCTGCCGACGGACTTCTCGGCGCGCATCGCCCGCAACACCCAGCTGCTGCTCCAGCAGGAGTCGGGGACCTGCCGGTCCATCGACCCGTGGGGCGGCAGCGCGTACGTCGAGAAGCTGACGTACGACCTGGCGCGGCGGGCGTGGCAGCACATCGAGGAGGTCGAGGCGGCCGGCGGCATGGCGCAGGCCATCGACGCGGGCATCCCGAAGCTGCGGGTGGAGGAGGCCGCGGCGCGCACGCAGGCGCGCATCGACTCCGGGCGGCAGCCGGTGATCGGCGTGAACAAGTACCGCGTGGAGAACGACGAGGCGATCGAGGTCCTGAAGGTCGACAACTCCTCGGTGCGCGCCCAGCAGATCGCCAAGCTGCGGCGGCTGCGCGAGGAGCGCGACGAGGCGGTCACGCAGGACACCCTGCGGGCGCTGACCAACGCGGCGGAGCGCGGGGACGGGAACCTGCTGGCCCTCGCCGTGGACGCGGCGCGCGCCAAGGCCACGGTGGGTGAGATCTCCGACGCACTGGAGAAGGTGTACGGGCGGCACGCGAGCCAGATCCGTACGATCTCGGGTGTGTACCGCACCGAGGCAGGCGAGTCCCCGTCCCTGGAGCGCACCCGTGCGCTCATCGACCGGTTCGAGGAGGCGGAGGGCCGCCGTCCGCGCATCCTGGTGTGCAAGATGGGCCAGGACGGGCACGACCGCGGCCAGAAGGTGATCGCGTCGGCCTTCGCCGACCTGGGCTTCGACGTGGACGTCGGCCCGCTGTTCCAGACCCCGGCGGAGGTGGCCCGTCAGGCCGTCGAGGCGGACGTCCACGTGGTGGGCGTCTCGTCGCTGGCGGCCGGCCACCTGACCCTCGTACCGGCGCTGCGCGAGCAGTTGGCGGAGGAGGGCCGCGAGGACATCATGATCGTCGTGGGTGGGGTGATCCCGCCGGCGGATGTCCCGACGCTGCTGGAGATGGGCGCGACGGCGGTGTTCCCGCCCGGCACGGTGATCCCGGACGCGGCCCACGACCTGGTGACGCGGCTGGCCGCGGACCTGGGCCACGAGCTGTAGGCGGCCGCCGGTGCCGAAGATCGACATCGAGGCCTACGCGAAGGGGGTGCTCGACGGGAAGCGCGCGTTCATCGCGCGCGCGATCACTCTCGTCGAGTCCACCCTGCCCGCTCACCGGGTGCTGGCGCAGGGGCTGTTGACGGAGCTGCTGCCGCACGCGGGCCGGGCCCGCCGGATCGGCATCAGCGGTGTCCCGGGGGTGGGCAAGTCCACCTTCATCGACGCGTTCGGCACCATGCTGACGGGTCTGGGCCACCGGGTCGCGGTCCTGGCGGTGGACCCGTCGTCCACGCGCACGGGCGGCTCCATCCTGGGTGACAAGACCCGGATGGAGCGGCTGTCGGTGGACCCGGCGGCGTTCGTACGGCCGTCCCCCTCGGCGGGGACGCTGGGCGGGGTCGCCAAGGCCACCCGCGAGTCGATGATCGTGATGGAGGCGGCGGGCTACGACGTGGTCCTCGTCGAGACGGTCGGCGTGGGCCAGTCCGAGACCACGGTGGCGGGCATGGTCGACTCCTTCCTGCTGCTCTCCCTGGCCCGTACGGGCGACCAGTTGCAGGGCATCAAGAAGGGCGTCCTGGAACTGGCCGACGTCCTGGCGGTCAACAAGGCGGACGGGCCGCACGAGCGCGACGCGAAGGCGGCGGCGCGGGAGCTGTCGGGCGCGCTGCGGCTGATGCACCCCGTGGACGCGGCGTGGACCCCGCCGGTCCTGACGTGCAGCGCGCGGGAGTCGGCCGGGCTGGACGAGGTGTGGAACCGGCTCGAACAGCACCGGACGCTGCTGGACGCGGGGGGCCGGCTGGCGGCGAAGCGGGCTGCGCAGCAGGTCGAGTGGACGTGGTCGATGGTCCGGGAGGAGCTGCTGGAGCGGTTGCGGGCGGATCCTGCCGTACGGGACGTCTCCCCGGGCCTGGAGGCCTCGGTCCGGGCGGGCACCGTCACGGCCACGTCTGCGGCGGACCAGATCCTGGCGGCGTTCGGCCGCGGCTGACGGGGCGCGTGGGGCGCCGTTGCGGGGCCTCTGCCTCCGAGCCCCCGCGCCTCGAACGCCGGCGGGGCTGGAACGTGCGCTGCGCGCCCGTGCCCTCACACGCCGTGCGGGCTGGAAACCAGCCTCGCCGGCGTTTGAGGCGCGGGGTCAGACCTCGGCCAGGATCGGGCTCGCCGCGTTGAGGGCGAGGCGCAGGATGCGGGTCTGTTCCACCGGGTTGTCGGTGGCGAGCAGGGCGGAGAGGACCGCGATGCGGGCCTGGCCGGCGCGGAGGGTGCCCGTCGGGACGGCTCCGGCGGCCACCAGGTCCACCGCACCGCCGTGCGTGTAGATCTCGGTGACCGGCCCGGCCATGACCCGCGTGCTCAGCGCGACCAGCACCCCGCGGGCGACGGCGGCCTCGACCGCGGTCACGATCTCCGGGGTGGCGTTGCCCGCGCCGGTGCCGACGAGGACGATGCCGCGCGCGCCCGCCTCGACGGCGGCGTTCAGCAGCAGCGGGTCGCCGTCGGCGTGGTGGACGACGACGTCCACGCGCGGCGGGAGTTCCGGCATCGCCGGGAGGGGGAGCGGGGCCGGGCGCTGCGGGGTGCGCAGGATGGTGACCTTGCCGAAGCCGATCTTCCCGAGCAGTTCCTTCGAGGGGTCCGCGAACGCGTCCAGCTCCACGGCCTGGGTCTTCACCGTGCCCCGCGCGGCGTGGACCCGCCCGGCGAAGGCGATCAGCACGCCGAGGCCGCGGGTGTTCGCGGCGGTGAGCAGCGCGTCGTAGAGGTTGCCCGGGCCGTCCCCGTCGGCGGTGCCCATGGGGCGCTGCGATCCGGTGAACACGACGGAGCGCGGGTCGTGGTGGTGGAGGTCGACGAGGAACGCCGACTCCTCCAGGGTGTCGGTGCCGTGCGTGACGACGATGCCGTCCACGTCGGGGTCGGCGAGCACCTCGTGGACGGTGCGCAGCAGGGTGAGCTGGTGGGCGGTGGTGAGCCGGGGGCTGTTCACGCTGAACAGGTCCACGACCTCGACCGTGACGCCCTCGGGCAGCGGCGCGGTCGCGATGACCTCGCTCCCGTCGGCGTCCGCGGCGAAGCCGGAGCCCTGCCAGCGGCTGGCTATCGTTCCGCCGGTGCTGATGACGACGATCCGTCCCATTGGCCGTGGCCGCCCTTCTCGTATCTCACTCATGGTCACTCGCACATATGTGCTCAAAGCAGCAATGATAGAGCGATCTAGGCGCAATGTGATTGCGTCTTCCCCCGTGCCCGTGACACAGCGTGGGTGATAATTGCGTCATGGATGCGATTGACAGGGAAATCTTGCGCGAGCTCCAGGCCGATGGCCGACTCAGCAACCAGGAGCTCGCCCAGCGCGTGGGGCTGACGCCCTCCCCCTGCATGCGCCGGGTGCGCCAGCTGGAACAGGACGGCGTGATCCAGGGCTACCGCGCGGTCATCTCCCCCGAGGCGGTGGGCCGGGGCTTCGAGGTGCTCGTCTCGATCGAGGTGCGCCGGGACCGCGAGGCGGTCGAGGCCTTCGAGGCCGCCCTCCAGGGCATTCCCGACGTCATCGAGGCCTACCGCCTCTTCGGCAGCCCCGGCTGCCTGCTGCGCATCGCCGTGGCGGACCTGCGCGCGTACGAGCGGCTGTGGATCGAGAAGCTGACGGCCCTCACCGGTATCACCGAGGTCAACTCGCAGATCATCATGAAGCGCATCAAGGAACCGAACGGCCTGCCCGTCGACTCCCGCTGACACCCGTGAACGGCAGGAGGCGCGAACGCCCGTACGCCGACGGCTCCGGGGGCCGTCGGCGTACGGGGGTGGGCGGTCAGCCGGTCATCAGCCGGGGATGTGGACCTCGTGCTCCCGGCGCTGCTGGGCCGGGACGGGGGCGCCGAGCACGTGGTTCAGCTTCTCCCCCTCCACGTCCATGTTCGGCAGCAGGCGGTCGAGCCAGCGGGGCAGCCACCAGGCCGACCTGCCGAGCAGGGCGAACAGGGCGGGCACCAGCGCCATGCGGACGACGAAGGCGTCGAAGAGGACGGCGATGGCGAGGCTGAAGCCGACCATCTTGACGAAGACGTTGTCCTCCAAGATGAAGCCGGAGAAGACGCTGACCATGATGATCGCGGCGGCGCCGACCACCCGTCCGCCGTAGCGGAATCCGGTGACCACGGCCTCCGAGGGCTGCGCCCCGTGGACGTAGGCCTCCCGCATGCGGGTCACGAGGAAGACCTCGTAGTCCATCGCGAGACCGAAGACCACACCGATCATGAAGATCGGCAGGGTGCTCATGATCGGGCCGGGCTGCTCGACTCCGAAGAAGTCACCGAGCCAGCCCCACTGGAAGACGGCCACGACCGCGCCGAGGGCCGCGCTCACGGAGAGCAGGAAGCCGAGCGCCGCCTTGAGCGGGACGAGCAGGGACCGGAAGACGAGCACCAGCAGCAGGAAGGCGAGGCCGACGACCAGGCCCAGGTAGGGCAGCATCGCGTCGTCGAGGGTCTGGGAGAAGTCGATGAACAGGGCGGTCTGACCGGTCACCAGGATCTCGGCGCCGCCGTTGGCGGTCCCGAGGGTGCCGGCGACGCCCCGGATGTGCGCGACCAGTTCCTCGGTCTCGCTCTCGGTGGGACCGGTCTTCGGGATGACCGTGAGGACCGCGGTGTCGCCCTTGTCGTTGGGCGTCGCGGGAGTCACCGTGGCGACGCCCTCGACGGTGCCGAGCTCCTTGCCCACACCCGCGGCGGCGGTCGCCGCGTCCTTGGCCTGGACGGTGACCATCAGCGGTCCGTTGAAGCCGGCCCCGAAGGACTCGGACAGCATGTCGTACGCCTTGCGCTGGGTGGTGTCCGGCGCCATGGTGCCCTCGCCGGGCAGGCCGAGCTGCAGGCTGGCGGCGGGCACCGCGATGACACCGAGGCCCACCACCCCGAAGAGGAGGACGACCAGGGGACGGCGTACGACGAACCGCGCCCAGCGGCTGCCCAGGTTCGACTTCTGCCGGCCGGCCCGCTTGTCGGCCTTGCGCTGCTGACGCTCGGAGAGCGGCTTGCCGTAGTACTTCCTGCGCTCCCTGCGGGGCATGACCTTGATCGGCGCGAAGCCGAGGAGCGCCGGGACGAAGGTGGTGGCGATCAGGACGGCGACGGCGACCGTGCCGGCGGCGGCGAGACCCATCTTGGTGAGCATCGGGATGTTCACCACGCTGAGGCCGGCGAGGGCGACGATGACGGTGAGACCGGCGAAGACGACGGCCGAGCCGGCCGTGCCGACGGCCCGTCCCGCCGCGTCCTGGCGCTCGCGGCCCTCGGCCATCTCGGAGCGGTAGCGGGAGACGATGAAGAGGGCGTAGTCGATGCCGACAGCCAGACCGATCATCAGCGCCAGGGTGGACGTGGTGCTGGAGAGACCGAAGGTGGTGCCGAGGGCGGTGATGGCCGCGCCGCCGATGGCAACGCCGAAGATGGCCGTCAGCAGGGGCATGCCCGCCGCGATCATCGAGCCGAAGGTGAGGACCAGGACGATCGCCGAGACCAGGATGCCGATGCCTTCCGCACCACCGCCCGGGGCTCCGTCCACCTTGACGGCGTCACCGCCGGCCTCGACGGTCAGGCCGGTGGCCCGGCCCTCGTCGAGCGCCTTGTCCAGGCCGTCGTGCGCCTCGTCGGTCACCTTGAGGGCCGTGACGCTGTACGTGGCCACGGCGTAGGCGGTGGTGCCGTCCTGGCTGACGGTGTTGGTCTTGAAGGGGTCGGAGGCCGAGACGACGTCGGGCGCCTTGGCGAGCGCGCCGACCAGGCTCTCGACCTTGGCCTTGTGGGCCGGATCGGTGAGCTTCTCGCCGGCGGGGGCACGGACCACCACGCGGGCGGTCGCGCCGTCCACGCTCATGGCCGGGAACTTCTCCTTCAGCAGGTCGAAGGCCTTCTGCGACTCCGTACCCGGCATCGAGAACGTGTCGGTGGGCGGCGGCGGAGCGACGGAGGCCGCGAAACCGGCCCCGACGACGACGGCGAGCCACAGCAGTGTCACCAGGCCTCGTCGCCTGAAGGCGAATCGGCCCACTTTGTAAAGGAAGGTGGCCATAGCGAAAAGAACTCCTGTTTGAATCGGTACCGCGAGCGGCGGCGGGTGTTTCCGGTGGGGGCGGACGGCCTGTCGGTACGGCCGCCGGAGCCCTGCTCAGCGACCCGGGACGGACCGACCGAGCGGAGCAGACGAAGAAGGCGAGGTGGCGAGGTCTGGCGAGGTGGTGAGAGGCGGGGCCTCAGCGGCACGCTTCCCACGCCGTCGAGGCGATGACGCCATCATGGCACACACATGGCGCCACTGTCGCGCCACATCTGAGCCAGGACGGCATGCCGGCCGAAAGAAGTCGTTCGTTCGAGCCGATCGCGCGTCTTACGGTGCGGCCTCGCGCACCGCGCCCACCTGGGCCCCGACCGCCGGAGTCGACCTCACATCCCGCTGGGGACAGGGCCCTTCGAGCCCTCGGGTTCCGGCCGAGGCCCATCAGGCCCTCCCGCCGACAGCGGCGGCATCGACCCGGCCCACCTGGCGCCACCGTGGCGCCACAGAACGGCTCACAGCGACGCCTCCGCCTCGTCCAGGTCCGGCACGATCACCGTGCCGACCCCTTCGTCCGCGAACATCTCCAGCAGCACCGCATGCGGGACCCGCCCGTCGATCACCCGCGCCATCTCGACGCCGCCCCGCACCGCGTGCAGGCAGCCGGTCATCTTGGGGACCATGCCGTCGGCGAGTTCCGGCAGCAGCTTCTCCAGTTCGCGGGCGGTGAGCCGGTCGATGACCTCGTCGCTGAGCGGCCAGCCCGCGTACAGGCCCTCGACGTCGGTGAGCATGATCAGTTCCTGCGCGCCCAGCGCGGTCGCGAGCGCCGCGGCCACGGTGTCGGCGTTGACGTTGTAGACGTGGCCGTCCTCCGCGCTGCGCGCGACGGGCGAGACCACCGGAATGCGACCGTCCGCCAGCAGCGCCTCGATGGCTCCGGTGTCCACGCGGCAGATGTCGCCGACCCTGCCGATGTCCACCGGTTCCCCGTCGATCCACGGCACGTGGCGGGTCGCGGTGAGCGTGTCCGCGTCTTCACCGGTGATCCCGACCGCGAGCGGACCGTACGCGTTGATCAGCCCGACCAGCTCGCGCTGCACCTGTCCCGCGAGCACCATCCGGACCACGTTCATGGCGGGCGTGGAGGTGACCCTGAGCCCCGCCTTGAACTCGCTGGCCAGGCCGCGCCGTTCGAGCTCGGCGCCGATCTGCGGACCGCCTCCGTGGACGACCACGGGCTTCAGTCCGGCGTAGCGCAGGAAGACCACGTCGCGGGCGAAGGCGGCGGTCAGCGCCTCGTCGACCATGGCGTGCCCGCCCAGCTTGATGACGACGGTCCGGTCCTGACGGCTGGTCAGCCAGGGCAGCGCATCGCCCACGGACTGCGCCTTGGCCAGGGCGGGATGCAGACGGGTCGTCATGAGAACCTCGCGCGCGGGGTGAAGAGAACGCCGGCCGCGTTGGTGACGCTCATCGGCACAACTCCTTCTGTGGAGGACGCAGAGCTCCCGGACCACACGAATTCCCGCGGGCCGGGGCCGCGGTCACCGGTCCAGCATCGCGCGGTGGAATGGCCCACCGGAAGCCCATTCCGCGGAACTCGGTGCAGAACGGCGAAGATTCAGGGCAATGTGTTACCGCTGTCCCGTCAACAGGACAGCGGGGGAAGAACATCGACGACCGGTGGAGCGCTTCATGGGCACACCGGTCTCCACGGGGCGCCCGAAAGGTGCCATGATCGGGCATGGCGGTCTCGCCAACTCCATCCCCACTAACGGATGACGGTCCGTTTCCCGGCCGGGAAACGAGCCGTGAACGGCTTGAATTGGAGTGCATTCATGAGCAGCAACCCGTTCGACGACGCCGAGGGCCGGTTCTACGTCTTGGCCAACGACGAGGAGCAGCACTCGCTGTGGCCTTCGTTCGCCGAGATCCCGGCCGGCTGGCGCATCGTATTCGGCGAGGAAAGCCGCCAGCAGTGCCTGGAGCACGTCGAGGCGAACTGGACCGACCTCCGTCCGAAGAGCCTGCGCGACGCGATGGCCTCCGACCCGGTTTCCGCCGGCGCCGCGTGAGGTGAATGCGGCATTCCACGGAATGGCCGAAGACGTACGAAGGGTGGGCCCCGGTGCTGCACGAACAGCACCGGGGCCCACCCTTCGGCGTGGCGGGGAGGAACGCGGGGTCAGGCCCGGCCGGCCGCGCCCGCGACCTCGACGGCACGGACCCCGGCCTGCTCCTGCTCGGCCCGCCGCAGCACGATGGAGTCGGCGATCTCGCCGCTGCGCACCGCGATGTTCGACAGCAGGGACGAGGACAGCCCGTGGGTGTGCTCGGTGCCGCCCTGGAGGTAGATCCCGCAGGACGGTCCGGTCGCGGTGACGAGCCGGTAGTCGCGCTCCACCCGGTGGCGTCCGTTCACGTCCCGCAGGAAGTGGCGGTCGAAGTCGCCGAGCAGGCGGGCCGGGTCCATGCCCTCGTAGCCGGTGGCGAAGACGAGTGCGTCGACGTGCAGCTCCTGGGGCTCGCTGTCGAGCAGTGAGTTCAGGGTGATCCGCGTGTCGCTGCCGGCCCGGGTGACCTCCGCAACCCGGGTGAGGTTGAGGAAGTGCAACCGCTTCCTGCCGCGCACCTCCTCCTCGTACGAGCGCTGGTGCAGGTCGCGGATCACCTCGTCGTCGACCACCGAGTAGTTCGTGTTCCGGTGGTAGTGCCAGAAGGCCTCCCGCGCCTGGTCGGTGCCGAAGTAGTACTCGTCGACCGCGGCGGGGTCGAACACCTGGTTGGCGAAGGGCGTGTCGTCCGCGACGGAGTACCCGTAGGACGGGATGACCGCCGAGACGCGCGCGTGCGGCAGCTTGTCGTACAGGAACCTGGTGATCTCGGCCGCGCTCTGGCCGGCGCCGACCACCGCCACGCTCCTCAGCCCCTCGGGGTCGAGGCCGTGGAACCGCTCCAGGAACTCGGAGCTGTGCCACACCCGCTCGTCGCGCGCGACCCCGGCCGGCATGCGCGGCACGAGGCCCGTCGAGATGGTCACGTTGCGCGCGCGGACGTGGCGGAGACCGCCGGCCGCGTCGCGGACCTCGAGCCGCAGGTGCTCGGGGGTCCCGGAGCCGCTGTCCTGCGCGGGCCGGATCGCGGTGACCTCGGACCCGTAGGAGACGCGGTCGGAAAGTCCCGACGCGGCCCATTCCAGGTACTGGTGGAATTCCTGCCGGGTCGGGAAGAAGTCCTGGTTGTTCACGAACTGGACCAGCCGGCCCGCGGCGTGCAGATACGACACGAAGCTGAACCGGGACACCGGATTGCGGAAGGTGGCCAGGTCCTTCAGGAACGAGATCTGCATCGTCGTCGACGGCAACAGCATGTTGCGGTGCCAGCCGAAGGCGGCCTGCCGCTCGAAGAACGCGGCCTTGACCGGGTGCTCCGGAACATTGGCCCGGTGCTCTTCCAGAGCGATCGCGAGCGACAGGTTCGACGGGCCGAAGCCGATGCCGACCACGTCGTATATCTCGTGGTTATGCGTACCCGTTGTACCCATAGACAATTCTCCCGCTAGCGTCTTTGGAATCTCGACCGGTGATCCGGGAGACCTCTGTTCAGTATTGCGCCGGAGAACGGCCCGGCGCCAACCTGAAGACGTCAAGAAGACGATCCCGGCGGCCCCGGTGCGGGCCGGATACCGAATGCCACTGTCCGGCCGACGGGACAGCGGTATGGTCGGTCCGGATTTCCATGTCCTCGCGCATCGCGCCGACCGAAAGGCTGAATTCCGGATGTTCGTCCCGAGTAACTATCGCGAACCGGACGGTTCGTGGATGACCGATCTGATACGAGACAATCCACTGGCCATGGCGGTGACCAACGGGACGCCTGAAGACGGCCCCTTCGCCACGCACCTGCCGGTCATCGCGGACCCGCAGGCGAATGAGGAATGGTCGGACGACCTGTCCGGCGGCATTCTGCTCGGCCATATGAACAGGGCCAATCCGCACTGGGCGGCGCTGGAATCCGGAAGCCTCGTCCTGTTGACCTTCACCGGCCCGCACTCCTACGTCTCGCCCACGGTGTACGAGAAGTCGCCGGCCGCCCCGACGTGGAATTTCACCTCGGTGCACGTGCGCGGTGTGGTGGAGAAGATCGACTCGATCGAGGAGACGATGGGGGTCGTGCAGTCGACCGTGCGCGCCTTCGAGGAGTCGAAGTTCGGCACCGGCTGGGACATGTCCGACTCCCTCGGCTACTTCCGGCAGATCGTGCCCGCCGTCGGCGCCTTCCGGGTCGTCGTCTCGGGGGCCGAGGGCATGTTCAAGCTCAGCCAGGAACAGCCCTCCGAGGTCCGCGGCCGCGTACTGGACTCGTTCACGCACAGCCCGTGCACCCGGCAGCGCGACACCGCCGACCTGATGCGCCAGTTGCCCTGACCGGCCAGGCCGGCCCCAGCCTTCAGGGCCCACACTCCCGAGGGAGTGCGGGCCCTGGGACGCGCACCGCCGAAGCGGTCAGGCGGTGATGGCCGGCCGGCCGGAGGGCGCCGGTCCGCCGGGTTCCGCCGCCCCTTCGCGCTCCGCGGGCCCATGGTCGTCCTCCAGCCTGTCGAGTTCCTCCAGGGCTTCCAGGGCGTCCAGGGCCTCCTTGGCCGCGCTGTCCAGGGTGACCAGCACCCAGCGCTCGAAGTCGACGCCCGCCTGCTCCGCGGCCTTGTGCCACCACTGGAGCCGACTGCCGGGCACCTCGAGCCGCCGCGTCGGCTCGGCGGGCGTCCTGACCTGGGCCTCGTCCTCGCGCGCGGCGCGGATGGCGCTGCGCAGCTGCTTGGTGGTCCACTTCCGCTGCTCGGCCCGGTCCAGCCAGGCCTCCTGCTCGTCGTGCGGCAGGGAGGCCAGCTCGGCGTGGTGCTGGAAGCTGAGGGCGCCGCGCCGCCGGCTGAAGTCGAACCGGCGGGAGACCCAGGCGTAGTTGCGCAGGGTCTGGTACTGCAGCCCGGCCGCCCGGATGCCGCGCTGGTAGCGGTCGGTGTAGTGGTCCTTGCCGTACACGAGCCAGTCCCCCAGCCACCACGAGGAGGAATCGACGATTCCGGACAGCTGGCGGCCGGCCTTCTCCCAGTCGTCGAAGGACATCCCCGCCGGCATCTGCAGGCCCACCTTCGTGGTCAGCACCTGACCACCGCGCGGATCCTCACCCATGGCCCGCCGCTGCCTCGGCGCCAGGTCGGGGCTCGTACGGATCTGGTCGGGGCTCGTACGGATCTGCCCGATTCTCGATCCCTCGATGTCGCTGGCCTGAATCGCCATCATGCCTCCATGTGAAGGGTCCACAGAACAGGTGTGGAGGCTCCCAGCCCGTGCTAAAGGCAGGCCAAAGCGGCCGGAGGCCGAGCCGTCCCGCCGACCCCTCCCGCCGGCGCGGACCCCGAGGGACGTCCCGTCGACAGGACAGCGTCACGGAGCTCGTCGAACAATTGAACAGCCGTCGGCCGTTGTCGGCGACTTTCTGTTCTCCGCCTCCCCGGCGGAGGGTATGTTCATTCTCGGCCAGAGTTTCTCCGCTGCGGCACGTCGGAATTCCCGTCGCCGCCGGCCCGGCTTGTTCGCGAGGCATCACGCGAGGCATCAGAGGTAAAAGCGGGCGGTCTTTTCTCCTTCTTTCCACGCGCCCGCACCGCGCCTCCCCCATTCAGCTCGTCCAGTCAATTCAGCAGGAGCAGGAGGATCGGAAATGACGCAGCGCGGGGCCGGGCACCGGCTTCCGATCACCTGACAGCCGAACACAACGGGGAGGACACGCATGAAGCACCGCAGCGCCGGCCCGCTGGGCCCGCTTCCGGAGTTCCTTGGGCAGTACGTGGCCGGGGAGGGGCAGGTCCCGGACGGCATCGACGTCGTCCCGTTCTTCACGCCCGCCGGGGACAAGATGTGGCTGGTGTGCGACTACGCGCTGGCCCGCAAGGTCCTGACGGACAAGCGGTTCAGCCGGGCGGAGGCCGTCGCGCCGCACGCCCCGAAGCTCAACGACGCCCAGCCCGTGCCGAATTCGATGATGAGCATGGACGGAGCCGACCACTCCAGGCTGCGGCGCGTGGTCACCCGGGCGTTCACCACCGGCCGGACCAGCGCGATGGCCCCGGCCGTCGAGGAGCTCGCCGACCGCCACCTCGACGCCATGGCCGCGTCGGGTCCGGGGACCGACCTGATCGAGGCGCTCGCGGCGCCCCTGCCGCTGGCCGTCCTGTGCTCGCTGCTGGGCGTTCCGCCCGAGGACAGCACCCGGTTCCGCGACTGGGTCGAGGTGCTCTTCGACATCTCCGCCAGCACCCCGCAGGAGAAGGCCCGCCGCCGACTCGAACTCATCGACTACATGGCGGACTTGATCGACCGCAAGCGGCGCCGCCCGGAGGACGACCTGCTCACCTCCATGATCGGTGCGCACGAGCAGGGCGACCTGTCCATGGGCGAACTCCTCACCATGGGGCTGACCCTCCTGATGGCCGGCTACGAGACCGTCGTCGGGCAGCTCGGCACCTCGGCGCACGCCCTGCTCAGCGATCCCGGCGCGTACGGGGAGCTGTGCGAGCAGCCCGAGCGGCTGGCCCCCACGGTCGAGGAACTGCTGCGGCTGACGCCTTCCACCCCCATCAGCTTCCCGCGCGTCGCGGTGGAGCCGGTGCCGCTCGGCAGCGTCACGGTCCAGGCCGGGGAGGGCGTCATCATCTCCCTCCTGCACGGCAACCGTGACGGCAAGACGTTCGCGGAGCCCGAACTGATGGATCCGCAGGGGCACGACGCCGCGCACCTGACGTTCGGTCACGGGGTGCACCGCTGTCTCGGCGCGCCGCTGGCCCGGCTCCAGTTGCAGATCGTCCTGGAGCGCCTGGTGCGGAGGTTCCCCACCCTCCGCCTGGCTCCCGGCCCCGACGCCGTGGTCTGGAAGGACGGCCTCGGCACGCGCGGGCTGTCCCGGCTGCGGGTGGAGTGGTAGCCGCTCCGCGCAGGCCGGTCGTACAGGCGGGTCGCCCCCCGGGTGTTCCGGGCGTCCCCCCTCAAGTGCTGCTCCCTGGAACACCTTTGGACTTGGAGTGAGGATCCGCATGTCTGTCGAGACCACCCGCCGCGATGCCGAGCCCGTCGGGGACGCCGGGAATGCCGGGGAGCCCGTTGCCGTCATCGGGCTGACCTGTCGCCCCACGGGCGCGCACTCCGGCGACTGCGAGGCCTTCGACGCGGACGTCTTCGGCGTCGCGCCGGACGCGGCCGCGTCGACGGACCCGGGGCAGCGGCTCCTGCTGGAACTGGGCTGGGAGGCCCTGGAGGAGGCCGGGATCGTGCCCGGGTCGCTGCGCGGCACCCGCACGGGCGTCTTCCTCGGCGCGCCCGGCCCCGACCGGGCCGCGGATCCGGGCGCGGATCCGGGCGTGGACGGAGCCCCCTACGCGGACGGCGCCGAGGGCGTCCGTACCGTACTGGGTCTGAGCGGACCGGGCCGGACCGTGACCGGCGGCGCCGCCTCCACCCTGGCGGCGGTGCACCTGGCGTGCGAGAGCCTGCGCGCCGGCGAGTGCGGGATCGCGCTCGCGGGCGGTCTCGACGCCGGACCCGCGGGCGGGGCCGTTGTCGTACTCAAGCCCCTGGCGCGGGCCCTGGCCGACGGCGACCGCGTGCGCGGGGTCCTGCACGGCACCGGGCCGGCCGCCGGGCCCGCCGCGGGCGGGCCCACGGACAGCGCCGGTACCACCGGGCTCGTCGAGGCCCTGCGCTCCCCCGCCTCCCCCACGGCCACCGGGCAGCCGGTGGCCGTCTCCGCCGTCGACGCCGACGGCACGGCCTGGTCGGTGGAGGTCGCCGGGGCGCCCCGTACCGAGCGGGAACCGTCCACCGCGCCGGCCGCCTTCCGGGGCGGCGCACTGCCGTGGGTCCTCTCCGGAGCCGACGCCGCCGCCGAACGCGCGCAGGCCGGACGGCTCCTGGCCCACCTCACGGCGAGCACCACGGGCGTCGGGGGCGCAGCGGGCACCGCGGCCACCGCACGCCCCGGCCTCGCCGACATCGGCCGCTCCCTGGCGGTGTCGCGCACCGCGTTCGCCCACCGCTCGGTCCTGCTCGCCGGCACCGAGGCGGAGTTCGCCGGGGAACTGGCGGCGCTCGCCGAGGGCCGCCGCGGCTCCGGCCGGGTGAGCGGCACGGCCGCGGCGCGCGAGCGGGCCGTCTTCGTCTTCCCCGGCCACGGTTCGCAGTGGCCCGGCATGACCGCCGACCTGCTCGACACCTCGGACGTCTTCCTGGCCGTCATCCGGGCCACCGCCGAGGCGCTCACCCCGTACGTCGACTGGTCGCTGGAGGACGTCCTGCGCGAGGTGCCCGGCGCGCCCGCGCTGGACCGTATCGACGTCATCCAGCCCGCCCTGTTCGCGACCGCGCTCGGCCTCGCCGCCCTGTGGCGCTCCTTCGGCATCGAGCCCGCCGCGGTCGTCGGGCACAGCATCGGCGAGCTCGCCGCGGCCGTCGTCGCGGGCGGGCTGACCCTGGAGGACGGCGCCCGCGCCGCTGCGCTGTGGGGCAAGGCGCAGGCCCGGCTCGCGGGCCGGGGCTCCATGCTCTCGGTGCTGCTGCCCCTGGACGAGGTGCGGGCGAGACTGGAGCCGTGGGGCGGGAAGCTGGCCGTCGCGGGCATCAACGGGCCGCGGTCCATCGCCGTCGCCGGTGACATCGACGCCATCGAGCGCCTCCAGGAGGAGTTCACCGCGGAGGGGGTGCGGGCCCGGCGGGTCGCCATCGACTACGCGCCGCACTGCGCGCACATGGACGAGATCCACGAGGAGCTGCTCACCGTCCTGGCCCCCCTGCGACCCCGGAAGGGGAACATCCCCTTCTATTCCGCGCTGACCGGCGCCCTGCTGGACACCCGCTCGCTGGACGCCTCGTACTGGTTCCGCAGCCTGCGCGAGCCCGTGCTGTTCGAGGACTCGATCCGCCGCGTCACCGACCACGACCTCTTCGTCGAGATCAGCCCCCACCCGGTGATGACCCTGCCCGTCGAGCAGATCCTGGAGACCACCGACTCCACGGCGCTCGTCGTCGGTTCGCTGCGCCGCGGCGCGGACGGGCCGCACCGCTTCCTGTCCTCCGTGGCGCAGGCCTACGCGCACGGCGCCCCCGTGGACTGGAGCCCCGTCTTCCCGGCGGACGCCGCGATCGTCTCCCTGCCCACGTACCCCTTCCGGCAGAGCGTCCCGGATGCGCCGGCCGCCGACCCCTTCGGAACCGGCGGGGACCCCGAGCGGACGACCAGGTTCCTGATGGATCTGGTGCTCTCCGAGGTAGCCCTCGTCCTCGGCCGCGGCAAGGGCGCGGACATCGACCCCACCCGTTCCTTCCAGGAACTCGGCTTCGACTCGGCGACCGCCGTGGAACTGCGCAACCGGCTCGCCGCCGCCACCGGGCTGAAGCTGGCGACCACCCTCCTCTTCGACCGGCCCACGCCCGAGAAGCTGGTCGCGCGGCTCGCCGAGCTCTCGGGCGTCGTCACCGCGCACGAGCCCGTGACCCGCGCGGTCGCGCGCCGGGTTACCGGCTCCGACGAGCCCATCGCCATCGTCTCCATGGCCTGCCGCTTCCCGGGCGGCGTGGCCTCCCCGGAGGACCTGTGGCGGCTCCTGGTGGAGGAGCGGGACGCCGTCACCGAGTTCCCCGGCAACCGCGGCTGGGCGCTGGAGACCCTCTTCGACGGCGACCCCGACCGCGCGGGCCGCTCGTACACCCGGCAGGGCGGGTTCCTGCACGACGTCGACCAGTTCGACGCCGAGTTCTTCGGGATCAGCCCGCGCGAGGCCACCGCCATGGACCCGCAGCAGCGCATGGTGCTGGAGACCGTGTGGGAGGCCGTGGAGCGGGCCGGGATCGATCCCGCCGCACTGCGCGGCAGCGGCACCGGTGTGTACGTCGGCGCCATGGCGCAGGACTACGGCCCGCGCCTGCACGAGGCGGGCGAGGGCGTCGGCGGGTACCTGCTGACCGGCACCTACACGAGCGTGGTCTCCGGACGTGCCTCCTACACCCTGGGCCTGGAGGGTCCCGCCGTCACCGTCGACACCGCGTGCTCGGCCTCGCTGGTGGCCCTGCACATGGCGGCGCAGGCGCTGCGGGCCGGCGAGTGCGAACTGGCCCTCGCCGGTGGTGTGACGGTGATGGCGACCCCCGGCATGTTCGTGGAGTTCAGCCGCCAGCGCGGCCTGTCCGTCGACGGGCGCTGCAAGTCCTTCGCGGAGGCGGCGGACGGCACCGGCTGGGGCGAGGGCGTCGGCATGCTGCTCCTGGAGCGGCTCTCCGACGCCCGCCGCAACGGCCACGAGGTCCTCGCGGTCATCCGCGGATCGGCCGTCAACCAGGACGGCGCGAGCAACGGGCTCAGCGCCCCCAACGGCCCCTCCCAGGAACGTGTGATCCGCGAGGCCCTCGCCGCCTCCGGGCTGTCCGCCGCCGACGTCGACGCCGTCGAGGCGCACGGTACGGGCACCCGGCTCGGCGACCCCATCGAGGCGCAGGCCCTGCTCGCCACCTACGGTCAGGGCCGCGCGGCCGACCGCCCGCTGTTCCTCGGCTCCCTCAAGTCGAACATCGGGCACACCCAGGCCGCCGCGGGCGCGGGCGGCGTCATCAAGATGGTCATGGCGATCCGCAACGGCCTGCTGCCGCGCACCCTCCACGTCGACGCCCCGACCTCGCACGTGGACTGGACCGGCGGCGGGGTCTCGCTGCTCACCGAGGCCACCCCGTGGCCGCAGACCGACCGGCCGCGCCGGGCCGGTGTCTCCTCCTTCGGTGTCAGCGGCACCAACGCCCACCTCGTCCTGGAGCAGGCCGCCGAGCCCGCGCCCGCCGTGGCCGGGCCGGCCACGCCCGGGCCGGCCACGGCGCAGGCGCCCGCGCCCGTCCCCTTCCTCCTGTCCGCCAAGGGCGACCAGGCGCTGCGGGCCCAGGCGGGCAAGCTGCTCGACCACCTCCGGGACCACCCGGGGGACCGCCTCGTGGACATCGGCTGCTCCCTCGCCGTCGGCCGCGCCCACTTCGACCGGCGGGCCACCGTCGTCGCCGAGGACCTCGCGGGCCTGGAGCAGGGCCTGCGGGCCCTGGCCGACGGCGCCACGGACCGCGGCCTGGTCACCGGGCAGAGCCGGCCCGCGGCCCGTCCCGTGTTCGTCTTCCCCGGTCAGGGCGCGCAGTGGGTGGGCATGGCGGCCGGTCTGCTGGAGTCCTCCCCGGTGTTCGCCCGCCGGATGGCCGAGTGCGCGGCGGCCCTGGAGCCGCTCGTGGACTGGTCGCTCCTCGACGTCGTACGCGGCGTCGAGGGCGCTCCGGGCTTCGAGCGGGTGGACGTCGTCCAGCCCGTGCTGTGGTCCGTGATGGTGTCCCTGGCCGAGGTCTGGCGCTCGGTGGGCGTCGAACCGGCCGCGGTCGTCGGCCACTCGCAGGGCGAGATCGCCGCGGCCTGTGTGGCGGGCGTGCTCAGCGTCGAGGACGCGGCCCGGGTGGTGGCGCTGCGCAGCCGCGCGCTGACCGTGCTGTCGGGCCGGGGCGGCATGATGTCCGTGGCCCAGCCCGCCGCATGGGTGCGGGAGCGGATCGGCGCCTGGGAGGGCCGGATCTCGGTCGCCGCGGTCAACGGCCCCTCGCAGACCGTGGTCTCCGGCGATCCGCAGGCCCTCGCCGAGTTCCTCGCCCAGGCCAAGGAGGAGGGGGCGCGGGCCCGTCTCGTCGACGTGGACTACGCCTCCCACTCGGCCCATGTCGAGGAGCTCGAAGGCGAGTTGGCGCGGATCCTCGACGGAATCGAGGCGCACCCCGGCCGGGTCCCGGTCTACTCCTCGCTGACCGGCGCACTGCTGGACGACACCGGCCTGATGGGCGCCGGGTACTGGTACCAGAACCTGCGCGAGACGGTGCAGTTCGAGCAGGCGGTCGGCGAGCTGCTCGCCGCCGGCCACCACACCTTCATCGAGGTCAGCCCGCACCCGGTGCTCACCATCGGCGTCCAGGCGGCTCTCGACGAGGCCGGCGCGCGGGGCATCGCCCTGGGCACCCTGCGCCGTGACGAGGACGAGGCCGCGCGGCTGCTGCTCGCGCTCGGCGAGGCCCACTGCCACGGGGTCCGCGTCGACTGGTCGGCCGTGTTCGACGCCACGGACGCCCGGCGGGTGCAGGTGCCGACGTACGCCTTCCAGCGGAGCCGGTTCTGGCTCGACACCCCGGTCACGGCGGAGGACCCGGCGGGTCTCGGCCTCGCCTCCGCCGAGCACCCGTTGCTGGGCGCGATGACCAGCCTCGCCGACCGCGAGGGCGTGTTGTTCACGGGCCGCGTCTCCCGCCGCACGCACCCGTGGGTCGTCGACCACGCGGTCGTCGGTACGGTCCTGCTGCCCGGCACCGCCCTCGTCGACATGGCCGTCTCCGCGGGCGACCGCTTCGGCTACGACCAGCTCCGGGAGCTCGTCCTGGAGGCACCGCTGCTCGTCCCCGAGGAAGGCGGCATCCACCTCCAGGTCGCCCTCGGGCCCGCCGAGGAGTCGGGCACCCGCTCCGTCACCGTCCACTCGCGCCCCGAGGGCGCGGCGGAGGAGGAGTGGACCCGGCACGCGTCGGGTCTGCTGGCCAGCGGCGACCACCCGGCGCCCGCCGCCGTGCGGACGTGGCCGCCGGAGGGCGCGCGGTCCGTCACCCGTGAGGACACCTACGACCGGCTCGCGGACCGCGGGTACGAGTACGGGCCGGTCTTCCAGGGCCTCGGCCGGGTGTGGCAGTCGGGCGGGGAACGGTTCGCGGAGGTCTCCCTCCCCGAGGAGCAGCACGCCGACGCCACCGCCTTCGCCATCCACCCGGCGCTCCTTGACGCGGCCCTGCACGCCGTGCTGCTCGGTGACGGCACCGAGCTGACCATCCCGTTCTCCTTCAACGGGGTCACCCTGCACGCGACGGGGGCGACCGCGCTGCGGGTGCACGTGATTCCCACCGGCGCCGACAGCGCCTCGCTGACGGCCACCGACCCTGACGGACAGCCCGTCATCACGGTCGACTCCCTCACCCTGCGCCCGGCGGGCGACCTCCGGGCGGCCACGAGCGCGGGCCGGCACTCCGGGCTGCACCGGCTGGGCTGGAAGCCCCTGCCGCAGGCGCCCGCGGAGACCGCGGCCGGGCTGTGGGCCGTGCTGGGCTCGGACCCGCACGGTCTGGCCGCGGCCGTCTCCGGCGACACGTACGCGGACGTCGCCGAACTGCGGACCGCCCTGGGGGACGGCGCCCAACTGCCTTCGTTCATCGCCCTGTCAGAGGCACACACCGAGGTGCATGCGGCGGTTCAGGGGACCCTGGCCACCCTCCAGGAACTCCTCACCGACACCACCCTCGACTCCACCCGCATCCTCCTCCTCACCCA